>CAJAYO010000613.1 GCA_903948415.1 uncultured Opitutia bacterium
ACCTGCACCTGTTGCTCGCGATCGTCCTCTTTGAGCGGGCCCTTCCAAATGATTTTCACCGCCTCGCGGCCCGCGGCCGCGTTGATTTCGCGTTCGGCCTTCACCGCGCCGGCGTTGATGGATTTCCAGAACTCGTGCGTCGTGCCCTTGGGGATGACGGCGATCTTGTAGGCCTCGGCGGCGGCGGCAAACGGAGCGACGGCAAGGACGAGGAGGGGGAGGAGGTTTTTCATGGGGAGGGAGAACGCGGGGAACCGACTCGGCTGGGGGCGCGCAGTTAGGCAAATCTGAATTCGGTTTGGCGAGCGCAAACGCACCGGCCCCAGCGCAGCGGGCGTACCTGAGAGTGAAGTCAGCGGCGCGCGCCGGGCGTGGCCCGGGCTTTCCAGCCCGGGAGCGAGCGGGCCGCTTGCCCGCTCGCTGGCGCATGCCTGCGCTGGAAAGCCCAAGCCGCTTAAAGCACCGACTTCATTTTCAGTGACACCCCAGCGCAGCGGGAGGCCCGGGCGAATCACGCGGTCGATGAAAAAGAGAAAGAAGCCAACCCTCAGCATCCGACTCGCGCCGCGGTCGTTGAGGTGCCAGACGCCCTTCGTCTGTTCAAAACCGGCCTGCAAATAACAGCTGAGCACGCGCCGCGGCGGGCACCTTCGGAAATCGCCGCTAGCACCGAAAGACAATCGTGGCCATTCAAGGGCCAGTCTCGACCTCAGGGTCATGCTCCCACTCCGGACTCGCGGTCGGCCGGGCGGTCCGTTTGCTGCGGGCATGTTGTCCGCGCTGTTTTGGCTCAAGAAATTCGTGTCGTTCTGGCTGATGCCGCTGCCGCTCTGCCTCACGCTCCTCGTCATGGGCTTGGGCTGCCTGCTCTTGACGCGGCGCACGAAACTTGGCCGCGGCCTCCTGCTCCTCGGCACCGTCATGCTCATGCTCTTCAGCAATAAATTTGTAAGCACCGCGCTCGTCCGCCCCCTCGAGGCACGTTACCCCGCCATCCCCGAGCTGCGCGCCGGCGAACCGCTCCCGACCGATCTCGCGGCCTGCCGCTTCGTCGTCGTGCTCGGCGGAGGCAACGGCCACGCCCCCGGGCTCTCCGCCACTAACCAGATGTCCGTTTCCGCTCTCAGCCGGATCACCGAGGCCGTCCGCCTGCTGCGCGTGCTCCCCTCGGCCCGCCTGATCGTCAGCGGTCCCGGCGATCCGGCCCGCCCGGCCCGCCCCAGTCACGCCGCAATGCTGGCGCGCGCCGCCGAGTCGCTTGGCCTCGACCGGAGCCGCGCCCTGTTCATCGAGGCGGTGCGCGACACCGAGGACGAATCCCTCGCCGTCAAGCGGCTCGTCGGCGGTGAACCGTTCGCGCTCATCACCTCGGCCTGGCACATGCCGCGGACGCTGGCCCTGTTCCGCCACGCCGGGTTGGCGCCCCTCCCCTGCCCCGCCGACTACACCGCGCGGGCCGGAGATGATCTGCAGTGGCAGGATTTTCTCTGGGACACGGAGTCCCTCGGGCGCAGCACCTGGGCCGTGCGCGAACGCCTCGGCTACCTGTGGGTTTGGTTGCGCGGGAAAACCTAAAACGGCCGCCGGCGGGCGTCACCGACGCAATTGTGCTTGTGGACCATCGCACAATGGACCGAGCCTAGGCCCGTATGGCGACCCATCTCGAAATCTCGCTCCAACGCGACATCGACCGCATTCGCACCAAGGTGACGGAAATGGCTGCGCTTGCCGAGGTCGCACTCCAAGACTGCATGAAAGCGGTGGCCGAATACGACCGGCAGCTCGCCTACGCGGTCATTCTGCGCGACCAGTATATCGACGAAAAAGAAAAGGAAATTGACCGGCTCTGCCTGGAGTTTCTCGTCCGGCAGCAACCCGTGGCCGGCCCGCTGCGTTTCGCCTACAGCACCATCCGCATCAATCTGGAACTTGAACGGGTCGGCGACTACGCGGAAAGCATCGCCCGGAGCCTGCTGAAACTGCGCGAGATGCCCGCGACTTTTCCGCGCGAACAATTCGTCGAACTGGCCCGCTGCGCGACCGCGATGCTGCACGATGCCGTCAGAGCCTTCGTCGCGCAGGATGCGGAACTCGCCCGCAAGACCATCGAACTCGAAGAAGGCATCGATTTGCGGCGCAGCAAACTGATCAAGGACATCGTCCTGCTTTTCCGGGAAAACCAGCTGCCGTTCGAAGCGCTCGATCCGTTGACGATGATGGTGCGCCGCTTCGAACGCGTCGCCGACCAGGCCCAGAATATCTGCACCGAAGTCCTCTACATGTGCACCGGCGAAAACGTCAAACACCCGGGCTCCGAGGTGTTCCGCGTCCTGTTCGTCGACGAACACGACGCGTGCCTGACGAAGATGGCCGAGTCGATCGCCAACTCGCTTGGTCAACCCAAGTTCGTCTTCACCAGCGCGGGTTTGGATCCCCAGCCGATAGCGACCGAGACAATCGCTTTCCTCCAGCGGAAAGGCCATGAGACCTCGTATCTCGTGCCCAGGATCCTGCATCAGGTCCCCAACCTCGATCACTACCATCTGATCATCGCGCTGTCGCCCGAGGTGAAAAAAGCGTTTCCGCGCCGCCCCCGCAAGGGCGTCTACCTCGAGTGGAACGTGCCCGATCCCAGCGCGTGCAAGGGCACGCCCACCGAGGCCGCCGACGCCTACGAACGCGCTTACAAAGCCATCAAGGAAAGCATCGACGATTTCGTGCAGGCCATTTTGAAGAGCTAAGCCAACACCCGTCCGATCATGATCTACCCGTCCCCCGCCTTGTCCCGCCGTTTTTTCCCCCTCCTGTGCGTCGCCACCGGCGCGCTCGCGTTCCTCGCCGGGTGCAAGCCGAAAACCGGCGACGTGGGCACCACCGGCGGAAAATCCCGCACGACCATTCAGAACAAGGGTTCCGACACGATGGTCAACGTCGCCCAAGTCTGGGCCGAGGAATACAAAAAACTCCAGCCGCACGTCGACGTCGAGGTCTCCGGCGGCGGCTCCGGCGTCGGAATCGCGGCACTCACCAAGGGGACGATCGACCTGGCCAACTCAAGCCGCGACATGAAGGCCGAGGAGAAGGCGCAGGCCAAAAAGAACACCGGCAAGGAGCCCAAGGAGTTCGTGGTCGGTTTCGATGCCCTGGCCGTTTACGTGCACAAGGACAACCCGCTCACCGAAATCACCAACGAACAACTCGCCGATATCTTTGCCGAGGGCGGCAAGATCACCAAATGGTCGGATCTGGGCGTCAAGCTGCCCGGCGGGCAGGACCCGATCGTGCGCATCAGCCGCCAATCGAGTTCGGGCACGTATGAGTTTTTCCGCGAGCACGTCCTCAACAAGAAAGATTTCAAGCTCGGCTCGCGCGACATGAACGGCTCGAAGGAGGTCGTCGAACTCGTGGCCTCGACCGTGAGTGCGATCGGTTACAGCGGCCTCGGCTACAACGAACCGGGCAAGGTCCGGATGCTCCGCGTCTCGCCCAAAGCCGGCCAGCCGGCGATCGAGCCAAGCGTCGCGACCACACTGAACAGGCAATATCCCATCGCGCGGTCCCTCCTTGTCTACACGCTCGGCGAGCCGGCCGGTGAAACCAAACTCTACATCGACTGGATCCTCTCGGATGCCGGCCAAAAGGTGGTCGAGAAAAGCGGCTACGTGCCGCTCCGAGCCAGCGCGGGCAAGCCCTGATCTCCGCCCTCCCTTCCCCTTTGCTTCCGCCCGGCAGCCCGCATCCTTTGATGACCGATCCGCAGCCCCCCACTGACGCACCACCGGTGTTTGCCGTGCGAGCAGCGAAACGCGCCCCGTGGGCGGTGGTCGGCGAAAAAATCATCGAGGCGCTCGTCTATTTCTGCGGCTTCAGCGCCATCGTATTCGTGCTCGGTATTTTCGTCTTCGTGTTCAAGGAGGCCCTGCCGATCTTCGCGCACGAACAGTTCAGCCTGACGGAATTCCTCACCAGCAGCGACTGGTATCCCACGTCGGAATCCAACAAGCGCTACGGCGTCTTCGCGATGATCGTCGGCACCGCGAGCGTCACCGTGCTCGCGATGGTGATCGCGGTGCCGTTCGGACTCGGCGCGGCGATTTACCTGTCGGAGTTCTGCGGCCAGAAAACCCGCGAAACCCTCAAGATCGTCATCGAGCTGCTGGCGGCGGTGCCGAGCGTGGTCTGGGGTTTCATCGGCCTGACCGTGATGAGCAAGCTCATCGTCCAATACACCGGCACGCCCGTCGGGGTGAACGTGCTCAACGGCGGCCTCATCCTCGCGCTCATGAGTGTGCCGATCATCGTCTCGATCAGTGAGGATGCCCTCAAGGCCGTGCCCGACTCATATCGCGAAGCGGCGATCGCGCTCGGGGTCACCCGCTGGCAACTCGTCTGGCGCGTCCTCCTGCCCGCGGCCAAGCAGGGGCTGCTCGCCGCCGTCCTCCTCGGGGTGGGCCGCGGCGTCGGCGAGACGATGGCCGTGCTCATGGCGACGGGCCACGCCGTGCACATCCCGCACGGCGTGCTCGACTCGGTGCGCACCCTCACGGCCAACATCGCCGCCGAATTGGGCGAGGCTCCGGCCGGCTCGGATCACTACCGGGTCCTGTTCCTCACCGGCGTGCTCCTCTTCACCCTCACCTTTGCGGTCAACCTCATCGCCGACACAATCGTGCGCGGCATCCGCCGAAAATGAGCCCCGCTACCGCGCAGTCCAGATTTGCCGAGACCCCGGCGGTCCGCCGCAAGCTCCGGCAGGAGGCGATCGCCAAGTGGATCTTTTGCGGGATGGCGGCAGCCATGGTGGTCCCGCTGGTGCTCATCGTCGGCTACCTCGTCGTGCGGGCGGCACCGTCCCTCAACCTCGAATTCCTCCTGGAGGTGCCGAAGCGCGGCATGACCGAGGGCGGCATCTGGCCGGCCTTCGTCGGCACCCTTTATCTCGTTTTCCTCTCGCTCGCGGTGTCCGCCCCGATCGGGATTCTCGCCGCGGTCTACCTGAACGAATACGCCGGCGACAACTGGTTCAACCGCGTGATCAACCTGGCCGTGATCAATCTCGCGGGCGTGCCCAGCATCGTGCACGCGCTCTTCGGCCTCGGCGCGTTTGTCTACGCCGCCAGATTCGGCTACTCGATCATCTCGGCATCGCTCACCCTCGCGATCATGACGCTCCCGGTGATCATCGCGAGCACGCGCGAGTCGCTGGCCAGCGTGCCGCGGACTTTTCGCGAGGCGTGCTGGAATGTCGGGGCCACGCGGTGGCAGACCATTCGGTCCGTCGTGCTGCCCAACTCGATCAGCGGCATCCTCACCGGCGTCATCCTGCAGGTGAGCCGCGCCGCCGGCGAAACCGCACCGGTCATGTTCACGGGCGTCGTGTTTTTCAAGGCCGTGGAACGCGGCGATCTCTTTCCCTACTATCTCGACGAACAGTGCATGGCGCTTTCGATGCACCTCTACACCATTTCGACGCAGGTGCCCGGCGTGAAGGAATCGATCCCGTTCGCCACCGCGGTCGTGCTCCTCGGGCTGGTGGTCATCGTCAACGCCACGGCGATTTCCCTGCGGGTCTACCTGCGCTCCCGGAAGAAATGGTAACCATGACTGCAGCTGAAAATCACATCGAGGTTCGCGACCTGCGTCTCTCCTACGGGCTGAAAGAGGTGATCCACGGCATCTCCTTCGGCATCCGCCGCCATGAGATACTCGGGGTCATCGGCCCGGCCCAGTCCGGCAAGACGTCCCTCCTGCGCTGCATCAACCGCACGATCGATTTCACCCCCGACACCCACGTTTCCGGGACCATCGAAGTTGATGGCGAAGATGTCCGGAAGGTGCGCAGTGTTTACGCCCTGCGCCGGAAGATCGGAATGGTGGCGCCGCTGCCCGTCGGGCTGCCCCTCTCGATCTACGACAACGTCGCGTTCGCCCCCCGCAGCGCCGGCCTCCACCGCCGCGCCGACCTCGACGCCATCGTCGAACAGTGCCTCCGCCAGGCGGCCCTCTGGGACGAGGTCAAGGATCGCCTCGAAAGCCTCGGCACCAAGCTCTCGGGCGGCCAGCAACAACGCCTCACGATTGCGCGCGCCCTCTCCCACCAACCCGAAATCCTGTGCCTCGACGAGTTCAGCATCGCCATCGATCCCGTCACCACGATGCGGATCGAGGATGTTCTGAAAGAACTGCGGAAACACATGACGATCATTCTCGTCACCAACCTCACCCAACAGGCCCGCCGGCTGGCGGACCGCACGATGTTCATGTGGAAGGGCGAAATCGTCGAACTCGACACCACCGAGGTGATTTTCGGCGAAAACCCCAAAGACCAGCGCACCCGCGATTACGTGGAAGGAATCTTCGGATGAGCGCCCCAGCTGATCACAGCATCACCGCCCGCGACGTTAACCTGTGGTATGGCAAATTCCAGGCGCTGCGCGACGTGACCCTCAACATCAAGCACGGCCTCATCACGTCGCTCATCGGCCCATCCGGCTGCGGGAAGACGACCCTTTTGCGCTGCTTCAATCGCGTCAACGAGCGCTACGGCTACGTCACCACGACCGGAGAAATCCATCTCCTCGGGAAGAACATTTACGACCCGGATGTCTCGCTGATCGAGCTGCGCAAGTCGGTCGGCATGGTGTTCCAACGCCCCAATCCCCTGCCGCTCTCCATCTACGAAAACGTGGTCTTCGGCTTGCGCGTGCACGCCGAGGGCGCCGCGCTCCGGCGCTCCGCCCTCGACGAGGCCGTGGAAAAAGCGCTGACCGAGGTCAATCTCTGGCACGACCTGAAGGACCGGCTCCATCACAAGGCGATCGCACTGCAACTGGAGCAGCAGCAGAAACTCTGCATCGCCCGCCTGCTGCCGCTGAAACCCGAGATCATCCTCATGGACGAACCCTGCTCGGCGCTCGATGTGGAGGGCACGGCCGCCATCGAAGAGCTGATGTTTTCGCTGAAAGGTCGCTACACCCTCGTCATCGTCACCCACAACATGGCCCAGGCCCGGCGCGCCAGCGACGAGTGCATTTTCATGCTGCTCGGCAAGATGATCGAACACAGCCGCACCGAAGATCTGTTTCTGACCCCGGCGGACCCGAAAACGGCCGAATACATCGAGGGGCGTTACGGCTGAGCGTTTGCGCCAAGCCACCGTGTGCGGGCGCGGCGAACGACGCGCCGACCGCCGAATTCCGCGGCGCGACGCCGCACCGGCCCTGGCGTCGGCGGGACGCGCCCGCGCTGCGCCCCCCGCGGGCGTATTGTTTCGCCATCGCCGCCCAACCCGCCGACTTTTTCCGCGCATGCTTTCGTTCAAGAAACTCTTCGGAAAAGACGACAAGTTCTTCGATCTGCTCGAAGCCGGCGCCGAAGAGGCCAAGGCCAGTGTGGTCCTGTTCTCCCGCTACCTCCAGGCGGTCGCCGCCGGCACCGCCGCGGGTGCCACGCTCGACGAGTTCATCCAGACCCGCCGCAAGGAAAAACGCATCCGCCAAACGATGACGGAAGAACTCAGCAAGACGTTCGTGACGCCGCTGGAGCGCGAAGACATCGAGGCGCTCTCCTGGGCGCTCTACCGCATCCCGAAGCAGGTCGAAAAAATCGTCGAACGCCTCTCCATCTACCCCGGTCGCGTTCCGCACACCGCCTTCCAGCGCCAGGCCGAGCTCATGCTCCTCGCGGCCGAAGCGGTCGTGTTCATGGTCAAGCAACTCCGCGGCGGCACCCACATCGAAAAAATCCGCGAGGCCAACGACCGCCTCCAGTTCGCCGAGGGCGAAGCCGACAAGGTCATGCTCACCCTGCTCAAGGACCTCTACCACGGACCTTATGATGCCAAAGAGCTCGTCATCCTTCAGGAGCTTTATGAAATGGTCGAACAGGCCGTGGACCGTTGCCGCAACGCCGGCAACATCGTCGTCCAAATCGTCCTCAAGCACTCGTAAGCCAGCGCCCGTCGCCCCGACATGACGCTGTTTCTGTTCGTTCTGCTGGCCGCGCTCGTTTTCGAGTATATCAACGGCTTTCACGACACGGCCAACGCGATCGCCACCGTGGTGTCGACCAAGGTCCTTACGGCCCGCCAGGCCATCCTCATGGCCGCGTTTTTCAATCTGATCGGCGCGCTCGCCGGCACCGCCGTCGCGAAAACCATCAGCGGCGGACTCGTCTCCGCCGGAGCCGTCACCATGCTCACGGTCCTCTGCGCTCTGCTCGGCGCGATCATCTGGAATCTGTTCACGTGGTGGCTCGGCCTGCCCTCCAGCTCCAGCCACGCCCTCATCGGCGGCCTGTGCGGCGCGGCACTCGCCACCGCCCAGGGCAACTGGGACGTGCTCATTTGGTCCAGCGTCGACGCCAAGGGCTCCGCGATCGGGCTCTGGCCGAAAGTCGTGCTCCCGATGTTCAGCTCGCCCCTGCTCGGCTTCGTCGGCGGCGCGGCGCTCATGTGGCTCCTGATGATCGTGCTCCGAAAAACCACGCCCCGCATGGTCAATCTCATCTTCGGCAAGGCCCAGCTGCTGAGCGCGGCCTTCATGGCCTATGGCCACGGCAAGAACGACGCCCAGAAAACCATGGGCATCATCACCCTCGCCCTCTTCACCGGCACCGCGGCCGGGGTCTTCCAGGATCTTCCGGAGTGGGCGACCTTTCTCCGCGTATCCGAATTCAAGGACATCCCTTTCTGGGTCGTCGTCACGTGCGCGGTCACCATGGCGGCCGGCACCGCGGCCGGCGGCTACCGCATCATCCGCACCATGGGCCACAAGATGGTGAAACTTCAGCCCGTCCACGGTTTTGCCGCCGAGACCACGGCCGCCATCATTATCGACGCAGCCTCGATGATCGGCGTCCCCGTTTCCACCACCCACGTGATTTCCACCTCGATCATGGGCGTCGGCGCAACCAAGCGCCTGAGCGCCGTCAAATGGGGCGTGGTCGAACGCATCCTGTGGGCCTGGGTTCTCACCATGCCGGTGACCGCCCTCCTCGGCTACGGCTTGGAACGGCTCCTCGCCTCCGTCGGCGTCTAGCCCCCGGCCGCCGCGGGAGGCAGCTGCGTCCCGCCGCGCGTCAGTCCTGGGCGGCGGCCCGCTTGGCCAAGGTCGGTCCGTCCACCCACCGCCCCCGTACCATGAGCGACAGCGGATCGGGCGGCAGGCCGCGTTCCCCGCGTTGGATTTGCGCGATGATCGTCTCCGCGGCCACTTCGCCCTGAAGTTCCAACCGCAGGTCCAGCCCCGCACAGGGCCGCTTGCGCTCGGTCCAGCTCAGGCTGAAAAACCCCGTTTCGTCCGGCCCCCGCCCGCCCGCCCGCTGCAACCACGCCACCGCTTCGTCCAGATGGCCGATCACGAGATCGGGCCGGTGCTTCCGATACCACCGCACAAAACCGCCCTCGGTCACCTGCTCGGGGA
The DNA here is from genome assembly GCA_903948415.1 of uncultured Opitutia bacterium. Lineage (GTDB taxonomy): Bacteria > Verrucomicrobiota > Verrucomicrobiia > Opitutales > Opitutaceae > GAS368. Next base: position 9,423 of record CAJAYO010000613.1, read on the forward strand.
TCAACAGCGGCACGTGACCAATCCCGCCGCCCGAACGCTGAAACGCCGCAAAGGCCGCCGACCATTTGTGCGCGATTCGCTCGTCCTTGAACCGCGAGAGAAACAGTCCGATCCGCCGGTAGCCCAGCACCTGCAGCCGCACGAGCGCCCCCGTGAGCGTCATATAATGGTCGAGACAGACCGTGTGCAGCACCGGCTCGCGCTGCCCGTAGTCGATCTCGATGGTCGCAAATTCGTCCCACGGAAAACCGGCCATCAGCCCCGTCGGCTCGGTGTACAGAAAAATCACCCCCTGCACCCCGCGCGCCCGCAACACCCGCACAAATCCTTCCGGGTTCGCCGCGTCCCGCTCCCCACTGAACTCGTAGAGCTGAAACCCGAGGACCTTCGCCCGCGCCGCCGCCCCCGCCATGATGAGCCGCTGCGCGGGCAGGAGGCGCGGCTGGACCGGTGACGCCACGTGGATCACCGCGAGATTGCCGAGAAACTGCTGCGTGCGTCCCGCCCGCACATGCGCCATGAGTTTTCCCACGAGTTCGTTGCGGCGGTAACCGTGCAGCCCCGCCGCCGCCTCGATCTTGGCCCGCACTTCCGGCCGCACCGACGGATGCCCCGCCAGCGCCCGCGAAACGGTCGACGTCGAAACGCCGCACGCCTTCGACAACACGGTCAGGGTGGGTTTGGTGGGCACGCATGCAACGCTTGCAAGACGGCGGGCCTGACACAACTTCAACCTCCGTCACCGTCGTCAGGTTCCCCTCCCCCGGCGTCCCTCCCGGCGACACTGACGAATTCCCACACCTAATCCCTACCATGCCAACCTCCCCTGCTCGATCCCCGCTTCCGCGGCACGCCTGCGCCGCCGTCGCGGTGCTGCTCCTCGCCGCCCACCTCACGGCCCAGACGGCCCCCGCCCCAAAGACCGCCGCGCCCGCCCCGGGCCCCGTCCCCAGCGAGGAGACCGTCATGTTGTCGCCCTTCCAAGTCGCGTCCGACGCCGACCGCGGCTACCAAGCCCTCAACACCCTCTCCGGCACGCGCCTCAACTCGAAGCTCGAGGACCTCGGCGCCTCCATCACGGTCGTCACCAAGCAGCAAATGCTCGATACAGCCGTCCTC
>CAJAYO010000614.1 GCA_903948415.1 uncultured Opitutia bacterium
GTAGTCGCCGTTGGGGTGGAGCATCCGGGCATTCGTCGTGTCGCGCAGCTCGATTTCGAAAATTTCCTCCGTGATCCGCCGGCGCAGGCCCGGGTCGCGAATAGGGAAGACAACTTCGACGCGGCGGAAAAAATTCCGCGGCATCCAGTCGGCGCTGCCGGCGAGAATGACGGGCGCACCGCCGGTATTTTCAAAGTAGAAGGCCCGGGTGTGTTCGAGGAACCGGCCGACGAGGCTGCGCACCCGGATGGTCTCCGACAGGCCCGGCACGCCGGGCACGAGGCAGCAGGTGCCGCGCACGATCAGGTCGATCCGGACGCCCGCGCGCGACGCAGCGTAGAGGCAATCGATCGTCGCCTTGTCCACGAGAGAATTCATTTTCGCGATGATCCGCGCCGGACGGCCCGCGGTGGCGTGGCGGGCCTCGGCGGCGATGAGGGCGTTGATCCGGCGGTGCAGACTGTAGGGCGCGACGAGCAGGTGGCGGAATTTGGGCGAGCGCCCAAACCCCGTCAGCGCGTTGAAGAGATGGGCCACGTCGCCGGTGAGGTCGGTGCGCGCCGTGAAGTGGCTCAGGTCGGTGTAGTAGCGCGCGGTGCGGGGATTGTAGTTGCCGGTGCCGAGGTGGGCGTAGTGGCGCATGCGCCGGCCTTCGCGGCGAACCACGAGGCACATCTTGCAGTGGGTCTTGAGACCGGCGAGGCCGTAGACGACGTGGACGCCGGCTTCCTCCAGCTGCTTGGCCCACTGGATGTTGTTCGCCTCGTCGAAGCGCGCTTTCAACTCCACCAACGCGGTGACCTGCTTCCCGTTTTGCGAGGCCTCGATGAGCGCGCGGACGAGCGGGGAATCGCCGCTGGTGCGGTAAAACGTCTGCTTGATCGCAAACACCTGCGGATCGCGGGCGGCCTGCTCGACAAAATCGACGACGGGCTGAAACGAGTCGTAGGGATGGTGGAGCAAGACATCCTGCGTGCGCAGGGTGTCAAAGATGGTTGCCGGGTCGCGCAGCGCGGAGGCGTTTACCGGGGTGAAGACCGGGAACTTCAGATCGGGCCGGTCGAGGTCCCCGATGCTTTGGAGGCGCATCAAATTGATCGGGCCCTTCAGGCGGAAAACATGGTCCGGCGGCAGACCGAGTTCGTGGCAGAGCTTCGCAAAGAGCACGGGGTTCACGCCGTCCTCGATCTCAAGGCGCACGGCGGCGCCGCGGCGGAGGTTGCGCAGCTCCTCCTCGATCTTCACGAGGAGGTTCGCGGCTTCTTCCTCGTCGATGTAGAGTTCGCTGTTGCGGGTGACGCGAAACGCGTGGGCCGCCGTCAGCCGATAACCGGGGAAGAGTTCGCCGGCGCAGAGCTTGATGACCTCGCTCAGAAAAATCGTGCGCTGCGGACCGCGGCCGCCCGGCAGAATGCTCACCAGCCGCGGTAAAATCCGCGGCACCGGCAAAATGGCGATGAGGTGTTCGATCTGGGGCGTCGCGGGATTGTCCAGCGTGACGACGACGTTGAGTTCCTTGTTGCCGAGCTGGGGAAACGGATGCGACTGATCGAGGGCGAGGGGCGTCAGGACGGGATAAACCTGTTCCCGGAAATAGGAACGCACCCAGGCGAGTTCGCGCGGGGTGAGGTCGCCGGCGGTCTTGAAGTGGATGCCTTCGGCCGCGAGGGCCGGGACCAACTGCTCGCGCCAGCAGCGGTATTGATCCTCGACGAGGGCGTCGACGCAGGTGCGGATCTGCTTGAGTTGTTGGCGCGGATCGAGGCCGTCGGGGCCGGGTTCGACGACGCCCGCGTCGCGCTGTTGCATGAGACCGGCGACGCGGATCTGGAAAAACTCGTCGAGGTTGCTGCTGGTGATGGCCAGGAAGCGCACCCGCTCGATTAGCGGATGGCGGTCGCTCTGCGCCTGTTCGAGCACGCGGCGGTTGAACGCGAGCCAGCTGAGTTCGCGATTGAAGTAAACCGGCGCCGCCGTGCTGGGAGAGGAGTGAGTGGGGCGCTTGGCCATGCTGGGAGGGAGCGGGAAGCTATTCCTTCCGGTGGCCGAAACGAACCTTTTCAGCCGCAGTCGCCGGAATGTAACACCGAGGCGGCTGCGCGGACAGCGTGAGCCGGGGGCCGCCCCGGTCCCGACCCGACGAACACTGCCTCAGGCGTCCCGCTGGGTTGCGGCGAGCGGCCTGCGCTCGGCAAAGGTGCGCAGGCCGATCCGGCGGACGCGGGGAATCGAGCGCCGCACCCTGCGTTTCCGGCGCAAGGGACGCCGGGTGGACGGGTGGGCGTGAAACTCTGCGACTTCCGACGTGAAGTCGCCCGCGCTCGTGCGCCGACCGATGTTGCGCGCCAACTCCAGATCGGGTCCGAAATAGTCACCCGGCATCAAGTCCCGCAGCCGGCGCAAGGCGCGCGCCCGGGGATGCAGCGAACGTTCGACCCGCACGCGTTCGAAATCCTCGGCGCGAATGCCGTGTTGCGCGCAGAAGAGGTCGGAGAATGTTTCGGGGGGATGGTCGGTCACGAGGTCGGCGAGTGGGCGGCCCACGGCGGGCCTCGGCGAC
>CAJAYO010000615.1 GCA_903948415.1 uncultured Opitutia bacterium
CGAAGTCGCCGCCTGGCTGAAGCACCGCAACACGCGCGGCGCTCCCATCCACTGGCGCTTCACCACCGACGACGCCCGGATCAAACTCCTCAGACTTTATCCGAAACTGTAGCTGTTACGGGATACTAGGTTTGCGACGGATTTTTTTTTTAGCAGTGGCAATAGTCGGGGCCGGCATGTCGGTAGATTTGCGGGGGAAATTCCGGCGTCAAGTGAGGCCGAGGGCGGCGCGGGCGGCGGCGGCCATGGTGGGGGCGGTTTGGGCGGCGGGGATGCCGCTCCAGTGTTCGAGGGATTTGGCGCCCTGATGCACGAGCATGGCGAGGCCGTGGGCATGCGGGAGACCGAGGAAAGCGGCCTGCCGGAGGAGCGGTGTCTGCGGCGGGTTGTAGATCATGTCGAACACGGCGGCGACGTGCGGGAGCGCGGTGAGGTCGGCCGGAGGCTCATCGGTGGGGCGCAGGCCGGCGCTGGTGGCGTTGATGACGAGGGCGCCGGACGGCAGGTCGGCCGGCGGGGTGGCGGAGGCGAAGCCGTGGAACGGGACGTCCGGTGCGACGGGGGCGAGCGAGGCGAGGAGGGTGTCGAGGGTGGCGCGCGTGCGGTTGGCGATCCACAGGGAGGCGCAGCGGCGCTGGAGACACTCGACGGCGGCGCCGCGGGCGGCGCCGCCGGCGCCGAGCAGAATCACGTGGGCCCCGGCGAGGTCGCGGCCGAGGGTTTCCCGGACGGCCGCGGCGAGGCCGTAGCCGTCGGTGTTGAAGCCGTGCCAGCCGCGCTCGGTCCAGCGGAGGGTGTTGACGGCGCCGACGGGGCGGGCGGCGGGATCGATTTCGGCGACGCGGTCGAACGCGATGATTTTGTGGGGGACGGTGAGGTTGACGCCGCGGAATTTTTTCGCGTGCAGGAGAGCGAGGGCGGCGGGGAGATCGTCGGGGTGGATCTCGAAACGGACGTAGTGCCAGTCGGCGAAGCGGGGGTCGGCGCGGGCGAGGGCGGCCAGCGCGGCGTTGTGCATCGCCGGGCTGATCGAGTGTTTGATCGGGTGGCCGAGGACGGCGAGGGCGGTGCCGGGGCGCGACCAGGCGGCGAGGTCGGCGAGCGTGAGGACGGCGGAGGCGGCGGGGTGCGGTTTCAGGAGGTCGAGGAGGACAGCGGGACGGCGGCGGGGCAAAAGGGAAAAGCGCAAGTCAGCGGCCGGAGGTCACGGCGAGTTGCGCTCGTAGGTGGCGTCGAACTCGGCCACGAATTCGGCGAAGAGCCGGGCGCGCGCGGTTTCGCCGGCGACGGTGTAGTGGTTCACGAGATTGCGGCAGCAGCGGCAGAGGACCTCGCGGACGGGCGTGGGCGCGAGATCGGAAATTGTGGGGACGACATGGTTCGAGCGGAGGAGCGCGAAGAGTTCGTCGGCGTCGCGAAAAAGGCCGCGGTCGAAGGGGTCGATGAAGAAGGGCCGGGCTTCGGTGTAGCAGCCGACGACGAAGTGACCGGGGAGGCCGACGGCTTCGAGTTCGAGGTCGAGGCGCTCGGCGACGAGCAGGTAAACGAGGCTGAGGGTGAGGGGGAGGCCGGTGCGGCGGACGAGGACCTGGTCGAGGAAGCTGTTGCGGGGGTCGGTGTAGTGTTCGAGGTTGCCGTGGAAGCCCCATTCGTGGAACAGGACGCGGTTGACGATGCGGCATTTCTCGCGGGTGGAGGAGGGCTCGACGATGAGTTCGCGGCAGCGGGTGGCGATCTGGTCGAGGGTCGTGCAGCATGCGCCGACATCGAGCCGGGGTGTGACGGTGCGGGCGAGGAGGAGGGCGCCGGACTCGAGTTCGTAATTGAGCGAGCGGATGAACGTGCGGAATTCGCCGACGGGGTCGGTGAATTTCAATTCCTCCAGAAACCAGACGGCGTGGCGGGCGAGGCCGCGGTTGGCGCCGCCGGCGACGGTCTGGAGGAAGGGGGCGGCGGCGGGACCGATCTGGGCGAAATGGAGCAGGAGGGCGCGGCGCACCGCGGGGCTCGGGTCGTCGAGCAGGCTGAGGAACGCTTCTTGTTGGGTTGGATTGAGCGTCACCGGGTCCACGCGGCGATGCGAAAAAGGATTTGCGCGCGGCGCAACCGAGAAAGGGACGCCGGCCGGACTATTTCGCGCGGCTCAGCGGTCGCCGTAAAGGGCGGTGCCGACGCGGACGAGGGTGCTGCCGGCGGCGACGGCGAGGGCGAGGTCGTTGGTCATGCCCATCGAGAGTTCGCGGAGAGGGGTGCCGAGGCGGGCGGCGAGATCGTCGCGGAGGGAGCGCAGGGCGACGAAGGTGCGGGTGGCGTGGTCCGCGGTTTCGGCGGGGGTGGCGCCGAGGGGGGCGATGGTCATGAGGCCGTCGACGCGGAGGTTTTTCTTCGCGAGGGCGGCCTCGACGAGGCGGGGGGCGTCGGCAAGGTCGGCGCCGAATTTCGCGGGGTCGTCGCCGGCGTTGATCTGGAGGAGGACGGGGAGGATTTGGCCGAGATCGGCGGCGGCGCGGTCGAGGTGGTTGAGGAGTTTTTCGCTGTCGACGCTCTGGATGCGGTCGAAGTGCTGGGCGGCGAGTTTGGCTTTGTTGGACTGGAGGTGGCCGATCAGTTCCCAGCGGAGGGCGGACGAGGCGGGCGCGAGCTGGGGGCGTTTCTCGACGGCCTCCTGGACGCGGTTTTCGCCGACGGCGCGGAGGCCGTAGCGGGCGGCGTAATCGGCGGCGGCGGCCGGGTGGGTTTTTGTGACGGCGAGGAGTTCGACGTCCCGCGGATCGCGCCCGGCGGCGGCGCACGCGGTGGCAATCTGGGCGCGGAGGGCGTCGGCGCGGCGGGCGAATTCTTCGTAATTGATGCGCATGAAAAAGCAGGAGATGCGGAAGACCGAGGATTGCTTGTGGTAAGAGGATCTAATTAAACACTCACAGCACCAGCTGCGAAACTTCTCTTCCGAGCAACGTGAGCTAATCATGCAAATTGAAAACTTTAAAATCTTCGCCGACCTCGTCGAAACGAAGAGTTTCTCGAAATCGGCCAAACTGAACGGAATCACCCAGTCGGCGGTGAGCCAGCAGGCGCGGGCGATGGAGCGGCATTTCAAGACGCTGCTCATCGACCGGAGCCAGAAGCAGTTTCAGCTCACGCGGGAAGGGCAGCGGGTTTACGACGCGGCGAAGGAGATGCTCCACACGTATGAGAAGCTGCTCTCGGAGCTGCAGGAGATGAAGAAAGTGATCAGCGGGACGATCCGGATTTCGACGATCTATTCGATCGGGCTGCACGAGTTGCCGCCGTTCATCAAAAAATTCCTGCACGATTATCCGTCGGTCAATGTGCGGGTGGAATACCGGCGCTCGAATCTCGTTTACGAGGACATCCTGCACAATGCGGTGGATTTTGGTCTGGTGGCGTTTCCGGTGAAGCAGCGGCAGATCGAGGTGCTCCCGTTCCGCAACGACCATCTTGTGGTGATCGCGCACCCGCAGCATCCGATTGCGAAGCGGACTGAAATCGAGATCAAGGACCTGACGGGCCAGAAATTCATCGGTTTCGATCCGGACATCCCGACGCGCAAGGCGGTCGACCAGATTTTTCGCGAGCACAAGCTGGAGATCGAGCCGGTGATGGAGTTCGACAACATCGAGACGGTGAAGCGGGCGGTGGAGATCGACCACGGGATCGCGATTGTGCCGCAGGCGACGGTCACGCAGGAGGCCAAGCAGGGGACGCTCGCCGTGCTGCAGTTCAAGGGGCGGGAGTTCACGCGGCCGCTGGCCATCCTTCATCGCAAGGGCCGGGTGCTGACGCCGGCCATGCGGAAATTTATCGAGACGCTCGGGCTGGATTTGCCGGAGATGCGCGGGACCTGAGCCGTCGCCGCAGGCCCGCGAAAGGCGGGCGCGGCGGCAGTGCGCGGCGGGCAGGGGGTGGCGAAAGTGGGAAGAATATTTGCCGTGGCGACGCCCACGGCTATGATCGCACCCTCGGTCTACCTTTATCCCTATCCTATGAAACTGTTCCGTTCTTCTCCCGGTGTGTTGGTCTCCGTGGCCGCAGTGGCCCTGGCCCTCGCGGCCTGCTCCAAGCAGGCGGAGGCCCCCAAAGCGGCGGGGGCCGTGCCGGCGGCGATGGGCGCGATCGGATCGCTGCCCGTGATTGCCCCGGCGCCGGGGTGGGTGCTGAAAGATCTCACCGGCGCCGAGGTGAAATCCGACCAGTTCAAGGGCAAGATTGTCGTCATCGATTTTTGGGCGACGTGGTGTCCGCCGTGTCGGGCGGAGATTCCCGGCTACGTCGAGCTGATGAAAAAATACGGCAAGGACGGGCTCGTGATCATCGGGGTTTCGATGGACGAGGGCGGGGCGGAGGTGGTGAAGACGTTTGCCGGAAAATTTGGCGTGAACTATCCGATGGTGATGGGCGACGACAAGATGCTGGCGGCCTTTGGCGGCATCGAGGCCTTGCCGACGACGTTCCTCATCGACCGCAACGGTCAGATTCGCGACCGCAAGGTCGGCGCGGAGGCGACCGAAGCGTACGAGAAGAAGATCGTGGCGCTGTTGAAGTGACGGCGGACGGGCGCGAGGGCGGCCGGGCGGTGTGCGCGCCGGGTGGCGTGACGTGATCCGCGGCGGTCGGTCGCGGGCGGCGGCGGTGGTCGGGCGGGGGAAAAGAAGGGGCCGGCGATAACCCCTTAACGCCGGCCCCAGTTTTTTCTTTCCGGCCTTGCGACCGGTTCAGGCTGCCCAAAACCCTGATTTAGGCAGGTGAATAAAAGAGAGCAGCAGGCATGCCAGCGGGCGGGTATTTTTCGAAGAAAAAATCGACGGGCGCTCCGCGGCGGGTCAGTCGCGGGCGAAGCTGGTGATCTGGGCGAGTTCGTCGGCGATGAGACGGTCGGCGGAGCACCGGGGCATGGTGTAGTGACCGCCCCATTTGTGCCGAAAGCGCAGCCAGTGTTCGAAAACCCCCGGCATGACCAAGCGCACGGCCGGCGCCTCGAGGCTGCCGGTCTTGCGCCGGGCGGTGTAACCGTCGTTGAGTTTTTGCAGGGCGAGATCGAGTTCCACGGCCAGGTTGGCCCCGGTGGGGGTGATGATGGTGCCCGGTCGCAATTCGACCCACCATTCGTGGCGACCGCGGTTCTGGCCGGTGGGTGAATGCGCGAAGATGGGCGCGACGTGGAAGTTCACGATGCTCCAGCCGTTGCGCCGGCAAACCCCCACCAGGGCATCGGTCAGCTCCTTTTCGATGACGTTTTCGCCCACGGCATTGAGCTTGAGCTGCGTGCGGCCGACGTAGATGAGCCGGGGCGGTTCGAGGGAGGTGAACCGCACGACGTCGCCGATGACGTGGCGCGCCAACCCCGCGGGCGTCGTGAGCAGCAGGGCGTAGTCCACGCCGGTCTTCACGCCGTCGAGCGGGAGGACTTTGCGGCCGAGTTGTTCGAGCCGGGATGCGTCAAAGTCCGCCATCGGGATGAACTCGTAGAAGAGGCCTACGTCGGCCATGAGGCGCAGGCCGGACCCCGGCTCGACGTCTTGGGCGGCGATGAAGCCTTCGGACGCCGGGTAGACTTCGTGGAACTTGACCGTCGGGCCGAGGGCCGCGCGCAGTTCATCCTGAAACGGTCCGATGGGGGCGCCGCCGTGGATGAAGCATTCGAAGTTGGGCCACAACGCCTGCAAGTCGGCGATGCGCCCCTGGCCGGGCCCCGCGCTTTCGCGGAGCGCCGCGGCCACGAGCAGCGCCCAGTGGGGGAGACCGGCGAGCAACGTGATGTCGAGCGACCGCGTGCGGGCGACGAGGGCCGCGAGTTTTTCCGGCGAATCCGCCAACCGGGCGAGGGCCGCACCGGGCTCGTAGAGGTGCTGTTCGACCCACGCGGGCAGGTTGAGCATCGTGATGCCGCTCAGGTCGCCCGCATAGGCCTCGTGGGGCTGGGCGTCGGCGAGCGGGGTCAGGGCGGTCGATCCGCCGAGATACAGGTGCCGTCCGCGAAACACCGCCGCGTGCTTTACCCGCACCGTGTAGTACAGCAGCGAGTCGCGGCCGGCCCGGCGGAAGTGGCCGAGCATTTCCTCGGTGACCGGCAGGGATTTGACGGGGCCGCCCGTGGTGCCCGCCGTCACCGCGAAAAACGCGCAGCGCCCCGGCCACAGCACGTTCGCTTCGCCGCGGCGCATGCGCGCGATGGCGGGTTCGAGCTGGGCGTAGTCGCGCGGCGCGACCTGCGCCTGAAAACGGTCGTAGCTCATGTCGGCGACGATGCCGGCGTCGCGCCAGAAGGCGGTGGTCGCGAGGCGGCCGGTGAGCGCGGCGAAGGTCCGTTTCTGCGCGCCGAGCGCGCGGCGTTTTTGCCGGAGGCGCCATTCCGCTCCGGCGGTCAGCAGATTGGCCCCGAAGGCATAGAAACTTTTGGGCCAAGCCGTCATAGGAGAAGTTCGCCCCTCAGGCAGCGAGGCCGGCCCGGGAGCGGCAAGCGAATTCACGCGGGGCGCAGGCGGCAGCCCGATTTGAGCCGTGGGGGGAATACACGGTTGCCGAAGGACGGTGGGCCGGCCCATGTTCGCCCCATGCCGCTTCCGCCCGTCATCTTCGAGGACGCCTCGCTCATCGCGTTCGACAAACCGAGCGGGATGCTCGTCGCGCCCGACCGCTGGGACAAGAAGCGCGAAAATCTGATGGGCCTGATCCATGACAAAATGGGCCACAGTGTCGCCAACGTCCACCGGCTGGATGCCGACACGAGCGGGATTTTGCTCTGCGCGAAGACGAAGCCCGGGCTCGATTTTGTCAGCGGGCAGTTTCAATCGAAGACGGTGGGGAAGAAATACCACGCGTTTGTCGTGGTGCTGGCCGCCGAGCACGCGATGAAAGTCGCGGTGCCGGTCCGCGACGCCGCCGGCGCGTTGCCCGCGGCGTTTACGGTGGAGCTCTCGCTGGGCGAAGACGAGCGGCAGAAGGGCCGGATGCGGGTGTTCAAGGGCCGCGGCGGCAAGGAGTGTCTGAGCGAGTTTCGGGCGTTGGAGAAGTTTGGGCGCTTTGCGTTTGTCGAGTGCCGGCCGCTGACGGGCCGCACGCACCAGTTGCGGGTGCACCTCGCCGCCGCCGGGGCGCCGATTTTGAACGATCCGTTTTACGGTGATCCGGAAATCAAGCTGCTCCTGTCCGAACTCAAACGGCGCTACAAGGGCCGCGAGGAGGAGAAACCGCTGATCGCCCGCCTCGCGCTCCACGCGAGCGAGCTGACGTTGAAACACCCGGAGACGAAGGAGCCGTTGACGATCACCGCGCCGCTCCCGCATGAGTTTGAGGTTGCGCTGAAGTATTTGCGGAAGTTCGCGGCCGGGGCG
>CAJAYO010000616.1 GCA_903948415.1 uncultured Opitutia bacterium
ATACGGGCTTTGGTATGAGTGCCGTCGGTCACGATGCCCGCCTGGGCTCCGGTGAAGGAAACCGCCTTCTGTCCCTGGGCCTGAAGGGCAATAGCCACCAGCGCGATCGTCTGCTGCTCGCCCGTGGCCAGCAGCATGTCCATCTCACGCTCATCGGGCAGCGGCGTGATCTCCTTAGCCAAACCGATGAGCTTGTCAGTGACTCCGCTCATGGCGGAGACCACGACAACCACTTGGTCGCCCTTCGCCCGATATTGGGCGACGCGTCGAGCGACATTCTGGATACGCTCCGTATTGCCGACGGAAGTTCCGCCGAATTTTTGCACAATCAGGGCCATGGCCGGATCAAAGAACGTTGTTTCTGGCGAAAACCAAGCGCACACACAAAGAAAAAAACAACCGAATGAGCAAACCCCGTAACGAGGCCGTCCTCGGGGCCTGTCCTCGAGGCATGGGGGAGTCGCGCAGCGGAATGACCCCGAGGTCTCGTCAGAGCGGTCGGGAGTGATTCGGAGATTCTCCTTCGCGAAGCTCCAGTTCCGGACAAGGCCATCGCTGCATGAAGGCCAACTGGGCGTCACGGTCGGGGATTCCCTCGCGCCAAGACTCCAGGAGAAATCGAACTGGGAATGAAGGCTTCAGGGCCCGGATTTCGATCTGAAGATCGTGCACCTGAAACTCCGCCCGCCAAGTACCACAACCGATCACCAAGTCGCCTCCCGAGAGGCGCCGGATGCGGCGGGTGCGATGCGGCCGGGGATCACGCCCCAAGATCTCGACCAAGCGCTGCTGAAAGTCCACGGACCACGCCGCCTTGAGCCACTCAGCTTGCTCGCGTGCCTGTAAACTCCAAGAAACCGCATAGGCCGGAGGCTCGGCGTGCAAGGCCTCCACGGTGTCAATCCATCCGGCGGCCGACTCAGGAAACGCATCGTAAGCCGGAACGTAGGGCTTGATGTCCAGAATCGGGGTCCCCTCCAGCAAGTCACAGGGGCCCAGCAACAACCGCAGGCCTTCGATGCCCAAAAGGCGGGCCGGGGTCATTCCGATGGGATTGGGTCGATGCGGCGAACGGGTGGAAAACACACCGCGCCGCTGCGACGGCCCCCGGGGCGGCAACACCAACGGTCGCCAAGATTCCGCCCGGTGAAACCACCAGAGAAGCCAAACCCGCTCCATGCCCTCCAAGTCCCGAAGCGCCTCGCGGATACCTGGAGCCGGGGTTAGTTCCAGCACGTTCGTCTCCGCTGCGGCTTCATCTGGCTGGTGCAGCGTCTTAAAGCGCACCCCCTTTCCGGATCGCAGGAAACCGATGGGGCGGATGGTCAAGGACGAGTCCAATGCGCAACAGCCTGAACCCGAACAGCAATCCAAGGCAACGGCTGCGAGCGGAGAGCGGCGATCGTCACCGAACCCTCATCGGAAGACGACGCAGCCAGCAGGACTAATCCAGCAGAACTCCGCTTGGCTGAGTATTCCCCGGGCCGTTTTCCAGATGGGGCGATTTCTCTGAAAGGACCAACGTAAGGGGACATGGAACGTCTGCAGACACGCAACGCCTGCAGACATGGAACGCTTGCGGACGCGGTACACCTGCAGACATGGAACGCCGCAGACATGGACCGCTCGGAGATCGGTCCCTACCTCGGAGGTCATCGGGCGACACTCTGGGTTCCTACCTAGTGTAGTGTCTCAATTAAGTCTTTCTTAACAACCATTACTCGTGCCATCGTTCGGACATGGCCCGTCCAAAGTTTCCATTCGAACTTTCCACTGAGCAGCGGGCGGAACTTCAGCGCCTTATCCAAGCGCCGAATACTCCACAGAAGTTGGTGCGACGGGCCCGTATCGGATTGCTTGCCGCCGAGGGCAAAGACAACAAGGAGATCGCCGCTGAATTGGATACCAGTCATGTGACCGTGGGGATGTGGCGTCAGCGGATTCTGGATCTGGGACTTGCCGGACTTCAGGAGTCTCCCCGGCCTGGGAGACCCAAGACATTGCCGGTGGATCGAGTCCAAACAGTCCTCAACGAAGTGGTGCGCCCTCCCAAAGGCCGGGGCCGGTGGAGTTGCCGGACCATGGCTCGGCACAGTGGCCTTTCCCCTTCGGCGGTGCAGCGGATTTGGGCGGCCAACGACCTCAAACCCCATCGTACCCGTACTTTCAAACTCTCCAACGATCCCGAGTTCGAGACCAAATTCTGGGATGTCATCGGATTGTATTTGGATCCGCCGACCCGTGCGATCGTCCTTTGCTGTGACGAAAAGAGCCAATGCCAGGCTCTGGAGCGAACCCAACCCGGACTGCCGTTGGGCCAAGGCCATGTGGCTACTCGCACTCACGACTATTACCGGCACGGCACGGTGACCCTGTTTGCGGCATTGAATTACCTGAATGGAAAGATTCTGGCTGAACGGGCCCCGCGTCACCGTCACCAAGAGTGGCTCAAGTTCCTCAAGACCATTGAGTCATCAACCCCTGCCGGGGTCGACTTGCACCTGATCCTGGACAACTACGCCACCCACAAACACCCCAAGGTGATGAGATGGTTGGCTGCACATCCCCGCTTTCACCTCCACTTCACGCCGACCAGTGCTTCTTGGCTCAACCTGGTCGAACGATTCTTCCGCGATCTGAGCCAAGACGTGATCCTTCCCGGGAGTTTCGGAAGCACCAACGAGCTGGTGGATGCCATCTGGGGATACCTCGCCGAACGGAATCTTAAGCCGCAGCGATACCAGTGGCGGGCTGACGGAACAGTGATCCTGGAGAAAATCCGCCGAGCCCGGGAAGCTTTGGCACGGAGCCAACCAATTGTTAAAGACTAATATGATACACTACACTAGCTGGTAGCGCAGGATTCCCAGCACGGCCGAAAGAAGAATGACCGCACCACTGGGCCACTTACCCCAGCGCATCAAACTGAAGGCCACCACTAGGATGATCCAGGCAGGCCCATCCACTCGGCCATCGGCAGTGCCCAGAGCCGACACGCCTAAACCCCAGGCCAGGTGCATGATCATGCCCACCACCCCGGCCGAAACGACGCCCATCCACCGTTCCCAGTGCTTCAAGCCCTGCAAGCGCTCCACCCACGGAGCTCCGAGAAAAATCCAAAGGAAGCTCGGGAAAAAGGTGGTCCATGACGTGAGACCAGCGCCGAGGATTCCGGACATCCAGGGAGACAAAGAGCCCGGATGGTGCCAGGCACCCCAAAACCCGATGAATTGCAGGACGATGATCAACGGACCCGGCGTGCTTTCCGCGAGGGCCATTCCCGCCATCATTTCAGAGCTCGAAACCCAATGGAACTGCTCGACCGCTTGCTGCGCCACGTAAGGCAGAACGGCGTAGGCTCCGCCGAAAGTGATCACGGAGGCTCCACTAAAAAATACCCCCTCCCTCACCAGCACATGCTCGGCTCCCAACCAGGCCGCCACCAAGCCCACCGGCAGCCACCACAAAACCATACAAACGAGAAAGACTCGAACCGAGCGCTTCCAGTCCGGCCGTGGTGTCGCCGAAGGGGCACTGGGGCGCTCCCCTCCTTCGGGCCGCGTTGAAACCGATACAGCCGGCCGAATCCCTTGCCATAGAAGGCTGATCACAAACGCCATCAAGAGCAGGAGCGGAAACGGTAGACCCCAGCGAATTCCAAGCCCGGTTCCCAGGGCCATCAGCCAGAGTTTGGG
>CAJAYO010000617.1 GCA_903948415.1 uncultured Opitutia bacterium
GCAAGCGCCCGGCAGACCAGCGCCGAGAAGAAAAACTGCCGCGCGCCACGGATAAAAAACCGCCGCGCGCCGCGGACAAAAGACCAAGAGGTGAGGCGATTCAAGGGCGGGGTTCCGTTCAGCGATTGGCCGCCGCGAGCAGCGTGGCGAGTTCGTCGACCGGGCCGTAGCCGGACAGCAGACCCTGCCGGTTGAGCACGAACACATAGGGCGAAGTGCGGAGATGCAGCCGCTCGTCCACCCGCTGCATCGTTTCGAGCGGTTCGTGACAGATCGAGCCCGGGTAGGGCGCGAGAGCCTTTGCGGCGGTCACCGACGCCAGCGGCTGCCCGAGAAACAGGTAAACCCACTGCGTGCCAACCGGGACGCTTTTTCTCAGGGCGGCGAGCCCACCGTAGGGATTCCCGGCGCCAACGGACCGGATATAGAGGACGGTCGGCCCGCCGCTAAGCTGCTTCAAATCGAGCGGCCGCCGGTCAAGCGTGGTGAGCTGCAAATCGAGCCGGTGGCCCAGCAGCGCATGGCGCTCGATGATGTCCTGCGCCTGCGACTTGATGTGCGCTTTCGCCGGCATCTGGACAATGCGCTGCGCGAGCGTGTGCGCGGCCTCCGGCTCAAGCTGGTTCGCGATTCCCGCATAGAGGCGAAAGACCTCGGGCCGGTCGCCGAACTCCGCGCGCAGAGTGTCCGCGAGTTTTTCGTAGGCCTGAGGGTTCTTGTGCAGCGGGCGCCCGCCCTGGGCCTTGGTCGATTGGAATCGCTCCATCGCCAGCGCCACCTCGAAGCGGTCCTCGGCCGGGTTGCCCTGGTTCTGCCGGAAATCTCCGGCGACGCGCAAGGCGGCCTGCGCCTGCGCGGGCGTGGCGGACTTCAAACCGTTCAACGCGGCCGTGGCCTCAAGCTTGCGCGCTTGCACCGCGTGGGCATCGGTCGGGAACCGGGTGTAGAACTCCCGCGCCGCCTGGGCCACGGACCGCGAGCGATCGGCCTCCTGTTGGGTCGCGCTCTTTCGCTGCGCCGGCGTGAGCTTGGCCGCGACTCCAGGGGCACTACCCGCCGCAGCGGCAGGAGCCATCGGAGTTCCGGGCGGGTTCGGACCCGGGGGCGTGGCCGGAGACGGGGTGGCGGCCGTCGATGCCGGCGGAGAGCGCAGGGCCGTGAGCGTTTGCCACGCCGAGTCGGCGGCAGAGCGGGCCGCCGGAGTCTGCGCGCCGCAAAAATGGGTGACGAGGAGCGCGAGCACCCAAAAGCGGGAAAGCGCGGCGGCGGGAGTTTTCATGGAGACGGGCGGGGCAGCGGGGCGGCGGGGCAGCGGGGCAGTGGCGATGGCCCCATTTAACCAAACTCGCGCGCGCCCGTCCTTCGCGCCATCACCCCAATTTTGGGGTCCCGCCCTACTTTACAAAAGCTAGCCGACGACCCCTGGTTTTGCGGGCGTCACGACGTCGGCGGATCAAATAAGTCCACTCCGCGCTCAGCGACGCCCTGGCGGCTTTGCTGAAGCGACCTGGGCGACATTCCGAAAAAGCCCGAGAAGCAACGCTCGTTCGCGCGCCACCGCAGAGCCCTAAATGACGCCCGTGCCCGCGTCACCGGTCCGCGCGAAATCCGGCCCGAGCGACCGCCCAACGCCCCGGAGATGACCGGACGACCGCTCCCGCCACCGC
>CAJAYO010000618.1 GCA_903948415.1 uncultured Opitutia bacterium
CATGGCTGCAGCCACCCGCCGGGCGCGGGCGGCATCTCCGGCACCCTAGGCCGGCCGCGTTCGAACGTCCGTTCATCGTCAGTCCGAGCCAAGCTCCGGCGCCGAAAGAGCGCAGCCCGCGGAGCCGCCGGCGCACCTTGGGCGGGACCGACAGGAGAGCGAGATGCGCCCCGCCGCAAAATCACCGAAACTTTCGGCTTCCGTTTTCCGGCCCACACCCTACTCCTTGCCGTCCTTCAACGGAGAGGTGGCAGAGTGGTCTATCGCACCTGACTCGAAATCAGGAGTGGGGCAACCCACCGTAGGTTCAAATCCTATCCTCTCCGCCAGTTTTTCAGGCGCACGGCTTCACACATTGTCGTCCTCGCCCGCCCGGCCCTTGCCGCCGTTGGCCGGGAGGTGGTGCGGAAACAGCAGATAGTAGTTCATCAGCCACCAACTGCGCGAGGACCGGTAAAACAGCACCGGGAACCCGAGTGACCCGAGGCCGGCGAGGATGATGGCCGGGGTGACCCCGATGACGTGATAAAAAGCCAGCAGCATCACGGGGACCAGGAAAAGCACGATGGTCATCCCGAAATTGAGCGACGCGGAGCCGAGGTAAAAACCTTCATCGTTGTCGCGTTCGATCACGAAGCCGCACGCGGAGCATTCCTTGTTCACTTTGAACGGTGAGCCCGGCACGAACAGGGTGCGGGCGCCGCAGTTGGTGCAGCGGTGGGTCAGCCCGCGAGCGATGATTTGGACACGGGAGACTTTCATGGCGGCAACAAAAAGGCGCTTCACTGTAAAAGTGAAGCGCCCTGATAAGGAAGAGACCGGCCGGAGCTCAGGCGCCGAGCTGGTAACGAGTGAAACGACGGATCTGGATGTTCTCGCCGATGTGCGCGATCTGGCTGGCGAGCAGGTCTTTGATGGACTTCTCGTTTTGCTTCACGAACGGCTGGTCGAGCAGACACACGGTGGAGAAATAATTCTCCAGTTTGCCGTCCACGATCTTCTGCACGACGGCCGGCGGCTTGCCTGCCACGGAGGCGGCGGCAATCTCGCGTTCCTTGGCCAGGTCGGCCTCAGGCACCTGTTCGCGGGTGACGTAGAGCGGATTGGCCGCGGCGATCTGGAGGCAGAGGTCCTTCACGAACGCCTTGAAGGCTTCGTTGCGGGCGACGAAATCCGTCTCGCAGTTGACCTCGATCAGGACGCCGACTTTGCCGCCGACGTGGATGTAGCTCTCGATGAGCCCTTCCTTCGTCGCGCGGGAGGAAAGCTTGTCCAGCTTGTTGCCGAGCTTTTTGCGCAGAATCGTGGTGGCCGCCGCGACGTCGCCGTTGGCCTCGGTGAGCGCTTTTTTGCAGTCAAGCAGGCCGGCACCGGTGGCGGTGCGCAGCTCGTTGACCATTTGAGCGGAGATGATGGTGCTCATTCAGAGAGAGATATTTTTTGGGAAAATTACTCGGCCTTCACGGCGGCCTTCTTGGCGCGCACCGGTTTCTTGGCCAACACGCCGGGCTCAGCTTCGCCTTCGACGACGGCGGCAATCTCGGACGGAATCTCAACCTTGGACAGGTCGATGGCCTCGGCGCTGATCACCACGGGAGCCACCGGCAGAACGCCCTTGAGGTCGGCGGTGCCACGTTGCGCCCGGCGGGTGTCACGGAGGGCCAGGCCGCTCTGGATGGCAGCGGTGACGGCCTCGACGATGATGCGGATCGACTTCACGGCGTCGTCGTTGCCCGGGACGGGGTGCGAGACGGTGGTCGGATCGGAATTGGTGTCCACGAGGCCGACGCAGGGAATCCCGGCGCGGGCGCCCTCGGCGACGGCGATCTTATGGTGGTTGACGTCGACGACGAACATCGCGGACGGCAAGCCGCCCATGTCGGAGATACCGTTGAAATTCTTCTGCATGCGGGTCATCTCGCGCTTGATGGCGGACTCTTCCTTGCGGGGGAGTTTGGCCATCTCGCCGTTCGTTTCCATCGCCTGGTATTTCTTGAACTTGGCGACGGACTTTTTGACGGTCTCGTAATTGGTGAGGGTGCCGCCGAGCCAGCGGTCAACGCACATCGGCATGTTGACGGACGTGGCGGCCTCGCGGACGATTTCCTTCGCCTGGCGTTTCGTGCCGACGAAGAGCACATTGCCGCCGTTGGCGACGGTGTCTTCGAGGAAAGCACAGGCCTTGGTGAGGGCTTCGTGGGTCTTGCCGAGATCGATGATCGACACGCCCTGGCGGTGGTCGAAAATGAACGGCTTGGAGCGTGGGTTCCAGCGCTTGGTCTGGTGCCCGAAGTGAACGCCCGCGTCGAGCAGGTCTTTAGGTGTGAGGGTGAGGCTCATGGTGATCTAATGTATCTTGAGAAACACAGGTCGGCCGGAGGGCCGCCTTGCGATCGCAGGTTGATGGTGGTTATGTAACCGTGGAACGACTGAACTAGTCGGCCAACACACCGAGCGCGGCGACGGCTGGCAAGAGCGAATTCCGGAAAAGTCGAGAAAGGCGTTGACAGAGCGCGGCGACGCAAAGACCTTCCACCTCCCTTATTGCAGGGTGGAGCAGCCTGGTAGCTCGTCAGGCTCATAACCTGAAGGTCGCTGGTTCAAATCCAGCCCCTGCACCCAATTTATCCCTCGTAACCGCAAGGTTACGGGGGATTTTGGTTTTCATCGCGGGAGTAGCGACTCACCGCAAAACCGCGGTCGCCCCGCCGTTGGAGGTGGGCGCTGGACCGCCCGTCGGTTTCCCCAAATTGCTACCGCCCGTCACCCGACGCGGCGGCCGGCGGCACGAGGGAGATGACGTAGGCCGCGATCGCGACCAGGTCGTCCCCGGTCAGCTGCGCGACGACGGGCAACATGAGAGGAGCGGATGGTCCCCTCTGGGCGCCCGGCTGCAGATCGTTGAGTTGCCGCACCAAGTAGCTCGGCGACCTCCCCCCGATTCAGGGCACATCGGCCAATCCCATGAAGTCCGCCCCGTGGCACGGGGCGCACGCGCCGGTTTTCCCGGGCACAATCTCGCCGTCGACCACGGTCATCCCTCCAGTCGTGACCAGATTCTTTCCTTTCTTGATACCGCCCGAGGACACATCCGCCACGAGCCCCGAGCGCGGATTGCGCAAGCCCTCGGCCTGCTCCTCATTTTCCGGCCTCTCAAGAATTCGCCCCGCAAGGGGCTCGGCCCTCGCGTGCTCGATCGCGAGGAAGAGATTGCCGGCGATTCGCGTCCTCGGC
>CAJAYO010000619.1 GCA_903948415.1 uncultured Opitutia bacterium
GCCCACGAAGGCTGGGTCTCGGTCGGCACTGCCACCCGCGCCGTCGTGATGAATCCACTCAACGGAGACTTCGGCGTCGCCCGGAGCCGCCCCGCCGCCCATCGCGCCCTTGAAATTTTCCTCCAAGTCGCGCCCGGCGAGTCGCTCATCCTCCGCACCACCCGCACCGCCCCTCCGGCGAAAATCGCTCCGTGGTCCCACACGACGACCGCGGCCGCGCCCATTCCCCTCACCGGCCCCTGGAAAATCACCTTCACGAAAGGCGGCCCCACCCTCCCGCCCGCCCTCGAAACCACCGAGCTCAAATCCTGGACGGATCTCGGCGGCGACGAAGCCCAACGCTTCGGCGGCACCGCCCGCTACCGCCTCGAATTCGATTTCGATTCCGTCGTCGCACGGGTCTCCCGCCCCGTGTCCGGCACCGCGTCCGCCCCTTCCCCGGCTCAGGCCGCCCGTGCCACTCCCACCCCCCAGACCGACGACTGGCTCCTCGACCTCGGCGACGTCCGCGAGAGCGCCCGCGTCATTTTCAACGGCCAGCCCGTCGCGACCGCGTGGAGCCTCCCGTTCCGCGTGCGCCTCGCCTCCGCCCTTCTCAAACCCGGCCGCAACGTCCTCGAGCTCGACGTCACCAACCTCGCCGCCAACCGCATCCGCTACATGGACCAAAACCAACTTCCCTGGAAAATCATGCGCGATACCAACGTCGTGAACATCAACTACCGCCCCTTCGACGCCAGCGCCTGGCCCCTCACCCCCAGCGGCCTCCTCGGCCCCGTCACCCTCACCCCGCTGACAACCCTGCAGCCGTAGGGCCGCCGCTCGTCGGCGGGACGCGCCTTGCCCACGGGGTCTTTTCCGCCCAGGGTCCCCGCATGCGCAGCCCCCTCCTCTCCCTCGCGCTTGCGTCCCTCTGCCTCGTCGGCTTCGCCCCCGCCGCAGAAAAAACCTCCCTCCTCGGGAAGGTGCAGCCCGAAATCCGCCTGACCGACGGCACCGTTTTCAAGAAGGCAAAAATCGTCGACTACTCCCTCGACAAGGCCACCGCAACCATCGCCGAGCCCACCCGCATCCGCGTAGTCGCCCTCGACCAACTCCCGCCCGCCCTCCGCGACCAACTCCTCGCCGAAGCCGGCGTCAAACCGCCCGTTTCGCCCAAGAAATTCCCGCAGAACCATCCCCGCCCGCCCCGGACACCCACCCAAACCGGCGGCCGACCTTCTCCCTCCGATCCGCCCATCGCCACGACCAACCAACCAGCCCAGCCCGTTGATCAACTGCTCAAACAGGCCGCCGTCGCGGCGCCACTCCAACTCAAGACCCACCTCACCCGCACCTACGGCCAAGTCGGCAGTCTCTCGACCAAGGTTTCGGAAACCAGCGAGGTCACCGGCTGGTCCAGAATCCGCGTCCGGGGGGAAACTTCTTTCACCGAGCGCGGTGCTGGACAGCGAGCGAGTTCGATTCGGAATGAGAAGTTCGAGATTGAGTATGATATTGCCTCGGGCGTGTTGAAGCCGGAAACGGTGACGCTCGGCGGCATCTCCCACCCCATCGCACCCTGAGTCGCCGCATTCACACCCGTGCCCAGGCCCGCTTCCTCTCCCCCCGCGTGACCGAGCGCCTGCTGCAACGCCTGCGTTCTCTCGGCCCGGGCCTGATCCTCGCCGCCGCCGGTATCGGCGCAGGCGATGCGGTTGTCGCATCCGTCACGGGCATCAAATTCGGCCCGACGCTCCTCTGGGCGATCGCTCTCACCGCCGGCTTGAAGTTTGTGCTCACGGAGGCGCTCGCCCGCTGGCAACTCGCCACCGGTGAGACCATCACCCGCGCATGGGTGACGCGATTCCCGCGCTGGGTTTCCGTGCTCTTCGCCGCCTACCTCGTTTTCTGGAGCTTTCTCGTCGGCGCCTCACTCAGCAGCGCGTGCGGCATCGCCGGGGCGAGTCTGTTTCCCGCTCTGTCCGTCCCTTGGTGGGGCGCCATCCACGCGGTCTTCGCCACCTTCCTGGTCGCCCTTAACCGCTACGCCCGTTTCCAGAAGCTGATCAAGCTGCTCGTCGCCGTCATGGCAGGGTGCGTTCTGTTGTGCGCTTTCCTCGCCGCCCCGCCGCCCCGCGACGTGCTCACCGGCCTCCTTTGGCCACGCGTGCCCTCCGCTGGAGGCGGAGCCGCCATTCTCGCGCTACTGGGCGGTATCGGCGGCAGCGTCACCGTGATTTGCTACGCCTATTGGCTGCGCGCCGAAGGCTGGAGCGGCCCCGAAAAACTTTCCGTCGTCCGCCGCGATGTCCGCCTGGCCTATGTGTTCACGGGCACCTTCGGGGTCGCACTCTGCCTGATCGCCGCCGGCGTTCACGCCCACGACGCCAACGGTCCACGCATCGCCCTCGAAATCGCCGGCCGCCTTCGCGACCTCGCCGGACCCGCCGCTCGCGGGATCTTCCTCCTGGGCTTTTGGGCCACAGTTTTTGCCGCCATGCTTGGCGTCTGGCAGGGCGTGCCCTCCATTTACGTCGATCTCGTCGGTGCATGGCGCCAACAACCGACGACCGCTCAAGACCGTCCGATCTATCTGGGCGCACTCGTCTGGCTCGCCGGCCCGCCTCTCGTGCTGCTCTGGTTCCAGCAGCCCGTCGCCATCGTCGTCGCCTTCTCCATCGCCGGCGCCTTCTTCATGCCTTTCCTCGCCGCGACGCTGCTCTACCTCAACAACCGCCGCGCTTGGCTCGGCCCACTCGCCAACCGCACCCTCGGCAACCTCGCGCTGAGCCTCTGCCTCCTCACATTCGGCCTCGTCTGCGCCCGCGAAATCATCTCCGCCGCTGGCCGGTAGGTCTTCACCTGCCCATCGCGCCGCTTGATTTTTTCCCCAGTCCGGTAAGATAGCGCACTCTTTTCGATTCTCCCGGCCTCATCCTTCGTTTCCTCACTGCTCAACCTTCGTCTCTCCACCAAACCTCATGTCCACCGCCACACCGCAAAAATTCGAGTTCCAAGCCGAGATCAAACAGCTCCTCGATATCGTCATCCACTCGCTCTACACCGAGAAGGAAATCTTCGTCCGCGAGCTCGTCTCCAACGCCTCCGACGCCCTCGAAAAACTCCGCCACACCCAAATCACCGAGAAGGACATCTTCGACGACAAACTCGAACTCGAGATCAACGTCACCACCGACGACAAGGCCAAGACCATCACCCTCCAGGATACCGGCATCGGCATGACCCGCGCCGAGCTCGTCGAAAATCTCGGCACCATCGCCCACTCCGGCTCCAAGCAGTTCCTGAAGGCCATGGGCGAGGGCGGCGCCAAGAACTCCAACCTCATCGGCCAGTTCGGCGTCGGCTTCTACTCCGCCTTCATGGTCGCCAAGTCCGTCAAGGTCTACTCCCACTCCTGGCGCGGCGCCGAACCGGGCCACGTCTGGTCCAGCGACGGCTCCGGCAGCTACGAAATCGAGGAGGCCGACGGCCAGCACCGCGGATCCAAAATCGTCATCGAGCTCAAGGACGACTGCGCCGACTACGCCTCCGACTGGAAGATCAAGGAAATCGTCGAGCGCTACAGCGCCTTCGTCTCGTTCCCGATCAACCTCAACGGCAAGCGCGTCAACACCGTCCAAGCCCTCTGGCTCCGCTCGAAAAACGAGATCAAGGACGAGGACTACACCGAGTTCTACAAATTCCAGTCCCACGCCCACGACGACCCGCGCCTCCGCCTCCACTTCAGCGCCGACGCCCCGCTCTCGATCAACGCCCTCCTCTTTGTCCCGAAGGACAACACCGAGAAACTCGGCTTCTCTCGCCTCGAGGCCTCCGTCGCCCTCTACTGCCGCAAGGTCCTCATCGACTCGAAGCCCAAGGACCTCCTCCCCGAATGGCTCCGCTTCCTCAAGGGCGTCGTCGACAGCGAGGACCTCCCCCTCAACATCTCGCGCGAGACGATGCAGGACAAGGCCCTCATCGCGAAACTGAACACGGTTATCACGAAACGTTTCCTCAAATTCCTCGAGGAAGAAGCCAAGAACCGCGTCGACGCCTACAATGAGTTCTACGCCGAGTTCGGCATCTTCCTCAAAGAAGGCGCCGCGATGGACTACACCCACAAGGACTCCCTCGTAAAACTCCTCCGCTTCGAGTCCTCCCTCACCGAAAAGGGCAAGACCACCAGCCTCGCCGACTACGTCACGCGCATGGGCGCCGACCAGAAAGAAATCTATTACCTCGTCGGTCCGAACCGCGCCGCCCTCGAAAGCGGCCCGTATCTCGAAGGCTTCAAAGCCCGCAACCTCGAGGTCATTTTCTGCTACGAACCCGTCGACGAATACGTCATGGGCAACGTCCGCGAATTCGACAGCAAGAAACTCACCGCCGCCGATCACGCCGACGTCAAGCTCTCCGACCTCCCGAAGCCCGAAGGCGCCCTCAGCGAAGACGACACGAAGAAACTCACCGCCTTCATCAAAGAATCCCTCGGCGCCCGCGTCGAAGAGGTCAAAGCCAGCGACCGCCTCGTCGATTCGCCCGCCCTCGCCGTCAACGCCGACAAGTTCATGTCGCCCCAAATGCGCCGCATGATGAAGGCCATGAAAAAGGACGGCGCCGATGAACCCGTGAAGGTGAACCTCGAAATCAATCCGCGCTCCGCCGTCATGAAGCGCCTCTTCGAAACCCACGCCACGGCACCCGACCGCGCCAAACTCGTCGCCGAGCAAATTCTCGACAACGCCCTCATCTCCGCCGGCCTGCTCGACGACGCGACCCCCATGGTCGCCCGCCTCTACAAGCTGCTCGAGAGCGTTTGAGCCAAGAGAAACAGTCGCGCACAAGTCGCTGTCCCTAAGAGAGCTGGTTCGCCTGCCATACATTCCACTTGAAGTATGGCAGGTGAGCCATACCGTGCATCCACCATGAAAATGACCATGCACATCGACGAAGATGTCTTGGAGCGCGTGATGAAGATCACCGGGGCCAAGACCAAGACCGCCGCCGTGGAAATCGCCCTCACGGAAATGGCCCGCCGCCACAAAATGAAGGAGCTCTTTTCGGCCGGTCTCGGGCTCACGCCGGACGAGTTGAAGGCCTCCTTTGACCCGGCGTCCGACCCGGAAGAACCCCAACCCGTAGCCTTGGTCGCCAAAGTACCGGCTCCTTATGGCCAACCTGATCCTGCCGGACAGTAACATCTACATCGGGGCGTTGCGCGCCGGCACCGACCCCTTCCTGTCCTTCGCCAGTGGCATTGCGGAGCACGATTGGGAATTCGCCACCTGCGGCATGATTGCCTTGGAGGTCTGCCGCGGGTTGCGCGATCCCACCACGCTCCAGCGCTTCCGCGAACGCTTCGGCGTGATGATTTTCCTCCCGACCACGAATCAGATCTGGGAGCGCGCCACCCAACTCGCCTGGGCCCTCGACCGCCAGGGCCGCATCCTCCCCGCCCAGGATATTTTGATCGCGGCGCACGCCCTCCAAGCCGATGCGACCGTCCTGACCCGCGACGCGCATTTCTCCTCCATCCCGGGTCTCCGCGTCATCGCCCGCCTCGAATGACCGCGCTCGATTCCCTACCGGCCTTTTGTCCCTTCGGCGTCACCAGCCATGCCACGCTCGACGTTTCAACCTTTGCGGCCATCGTTCCGCCCGATGATTTCGCGCGTCTACCCCCTCCTGCTTGCGGCTCTTTCATTTTCCATTGTCGCCGCCGCACCCGCCGCCCCGCCGACCGATCTCACCGCCGATCTGCGCCACTGGGCGGCCGAACAAATGCCCGGCGGCCGCGTCACCGTGCGCGATGGCGCGCTGGATATCCAGGACGCCGGCGGCTCCACCGTTTGGTATAAAGAAAAGATCACCGCGCCGGTCGAAATCACCTACGAGGCCACCGTCGTCATGGCCAACGGCCCCCACGACCGCCTTTCCGACCTCAACTGCTTCTGGATGGCGGTCGACCCGCGCGCGCCGGACCAGCCGCCGTTCGCCGCGACCCACGCCCGCACCGGGAAATTCTCCGACTACGACTCGCTCTTCACCTACTACGTGGGCTACGGCGGTAACAAAAATTCCACGACCCGCTTCCGCCGCTACGACGGCACCGCCGAGCGCCCGCTCCTCCCCGAGCACGACCTCGGCGCGAAACAATTCCTCCTCGAGCCCAACCACACCTACCGCATCCGCCTCGTCGCCCGCGATGGCGTTGCGGAGTACTGGCGCGACGGCGAAAAAATCTTCACCTTCCGCGACCCCGCCCCGCTCACCGGCGGCTGGTTCGCGATCCGCACCGTGCGCTCGCACCTCGTGATCCGCCATTTTCGCGTGACGCCGCTGCGCTGATCCCGCCAAACCGAGACCGGACATCGGGCCGCGGCCACGCTCAGAACGTGCTCTTGATGCCGAGGGTCCAGAGCGAGGCGTAGTCGATGCGCGTACGGAAGCGGGCCACCTCCGGCGTGCTCGGACCGAAAATCTTCACGTCTTCCGTCGCATCACCGACATTGCGCAAATTGAAGAAGAAGGCGGTCCGCTTCGAAAGATTGTATTCGCCCACGACGTCGACGTAGAGCCGCTTCGACGTCCAGTTGAACGTGCCCGGCTCAATGCTGTTGCCCGTCACGAGCGCGTTGCGCGACCGGCCGCGGTAATTCCAATTCACCCGCAGATTGTACTGCGGCCGCGTCAGACTGACGCCCCAGCTGCCGCTGCGGGGGATGAAGCCCGCAAACGACACCGTGTCGTCTCCCGTCACGCGCTGCGCACTGCCGTTGACGAAGACCTGCACCCCGCGTGCCCACGGCGGCAGGAACGTGAGCGCCTGCTTGTAATTGAAATCCCAGCCTTCGGTCCGAACCGTGCCGGCCACGTTGTGACTGGTCGCGACATCGTATCCCCCGTAAACGTTCGGATCCAAACTGTAGAGCGCCAGGAACTCCGGCGTGGGCCGGAAGACCGTGGCCCCGAAAAAATCCTCGATCTGCCGCCGGAAGGCGCCGATGGAAAACTGGCCGACGCCTTCGAAATACCGTTCAAGCCGCACGCTGACCGACCGCGCGCTCCACGCCTTGATCGCGGAATTGTTCACGCTGATCTGGTTGTTCGTGGCGGGTGGATTGCCGGTGTCCGGCAGATTCACCCCGCCGGAATACTGGATGAAATTGGGCCGGCCGACCGAGTGGTAATAGGCGGCGCGCGCAATCAGGTTTTCCTGAATATTATAACTCGCGTTGAAGCTCGGAAAGTAGCGCAGATATTCCTTTTCGGTCCGCGCCGCCCGGTCGAGATAGGTGAGCTGGGAGACGCCCAGCGCGTTGCTGACCGGCACCACCAACACGGGCGTGCCGTTGGCATTGCGCAGGATCTGGCCGCCGGCGTCGCGCTGGTAGTTGCGCGTCGGATCGTTCAACGCCCCTTCGCCCTTCGCGTTGGTCTGTTCGGCCCGCAATCCCCCCACCAGCTTCAGCCGGTTCTTCCACAACGCGACATCACCGCGGAGATAAACCGACGAAATGATTTCCTCGGAGTGACGCGACGCCCCGACCAAATTCCGGTAAAGCGTGTTGGGATTCTGCGTGAAATGCGCCGGGTTGGCCACCGCGTGCTCGTAGATCTTGCGGTTGCTCGGGGTCTCGAGCCGGGCAAAACCGAAGGGCAAAATCCGCTCCGAATAGATCGGATCGAAGAACCGCACCGGACTGTCGTCGCTGTTCAACGGCGCCGTGCTGCCGCGGCCATCCGCCCCGACAAAATTGCTGGTCTGCGTGCCGCCGCGGTTGTCCCGGATGGTCTGCCGGAAATCGAACCCCGTCTTCAGCGTGAACGGGATGCGGGCGTAGAAATCCCGCCGCAGGCTGCCGTAGGCGGATTTCTGTCGGTCAATGTTGGTATCGACCTGCGAGGTCGTGGAAATCAGCGAATAGCTCGAAAGCGCATAGGGATCGACCGCCGCGCCCGTCGGGCCGTCGCGCACCGTGATCTCGTTCGGCCGCAGGTAGAAAATATCCTTGAGCGCGATCGTCACGTTCGAGCGCTGCATCGTCACATTGCGGAAATAGCCCTGCTCGGTGTCCGGATTGCCATCGTCCTGCAGCGAATAGCCGAACCCGCCGTCCGCTTTCCACACCGGCCCGTCGTGCCGCCACACCACCGTCGGCATACGCGTCCGGTTGAACCGATTGCGCTCCTGATGCACCGACTGCACCACCCCCGCCCCCACCGCCCCCTGCGTGGCCGTCGTCGTGAAATTCCCGGGCAGGACCGCACCCACATTAAAGTTGAGGCTCGACACGATGTACTGGCCGTCGAACGAGGAATACTGATACCCGAACGTCACGCGATCATGCGGCGTAAACCGGTAATCGAAACTGGCGCCGATGGAGCGGCGGGTCGTGACCTTCGGGGCGTCCTGCACCTGGTAGCCCGTGAGATAGGGATTGCCCGGGGTCGTGTGCGGAAACGTCCCGCCGTTCGTGCCCGCACCCACCCCGCGCCAGGCCGTGTTCTGGCTGTTGTCCTGGGGCGAGTAATTGGTCGAGGTACCGGCGGACAGGGTGTAGCCAAACGTTTTGCTCACCGGGGCGACGTAGGCGAAATCAAACCCCGGATGCACGTTGCGCGTCGCGCTCGGCTTGGGGCCCGGCACCTTTTCAAAATCCCGCGCATTGTCGCGCATGACCACGTAAACGCTCGCGTTGAGCATCGGCTTCACCCGCTCAAACGAACTCCGCGGCACCATGTTCACCGAACCGGCCAGCGCCGAACCCTGCGACTCCGGCGTCGGCGAATACGAAACTTCAATCCGCGACAGGTTGTTGATCGAAATCATGTCCGACGCCACGGACCGGCCGGTCGCGTTGCCCGGGGCCGACGCAATGCTGAATCCGTCCAGCGTCACCGGCACATTGTCCGACGGCACGCCGTTGATCGAAATGTCGCGCGCATTGCCCCCCGTGTAGTCGATGGTGACGCCGGGCAGAAACTTCAGGAACTCCGCGACGTTGCCCTCGGCGACGTTGCCGAACTCGTCCGTCGACAACACGTTTTTGATGCTCGACGCAAAGCGCTGCTCGTTGATCGCGAGCGCCGACGCGTCCATTTCGCGGCTCGTGGCCACGCGAAACTCGTCCAGCTTCACCACGGCGCCATCGGTGTTCAGCGCCGCGCCGCCCAGCGTCACGTCCAGCCGGGCGACTTGGCCCGAGGCCACCGCCACCGCCAGCGTCTGGGGTGGCAATCCGGTATAAAAAACCGCCACCCGCGCCGCCCCGCCCGGCACCTGGGAGAGACGGAAAAAACCATCCGCATCCGTCAAAGTCTCGAGCGCAGTCCCGTCCACCGTGATACGTGCGCTCGCCACATATTCGCCGTTGCGGGCATTTAGCACCCGCCCCTCGATCGTACCGACCGCGGCACTCTGCGCCAACAACGGCCGAGGCGCCAGCCAGCCGATGGCCGCGAACAGCAGGCTGAGCACTAGACGCGACAAAGGAACACAGGGGGTCTTCATAGGGGAGCCAGATTCTAAGGGCGGGGTAAACAGGACAGGAATGCTCACGTAAGCGCCACGCGGTCCGAATCGGAAGCTCGAATTTTCTAAAAAAGTCCGGCCGAGAAATCCGCGGCGGCCGCTCCGGAACCAAGCCCCGGGGCCGGATCCCCTCAATAAACCAACGCCCGGAAGCTCCTCACCCGGTGAAACGTGATCAGATTCCCGTCGTGGGCACTCTTCGCCCGCTCGTCACCGCTGCGCGAAAGAATCACCAGGTCGTCACCGTCGATGTCCATGCTCGCGTAGTGCCGCGCTTGTTTGGGCGATGGCGTGATCGCCACCACTCCCGCGAAGCACCAATCGACCATGTTCTTCGAGAAATGCAGCACGAGGCGATGGCGCTCATTGTTGGGCAAGTCGTAGCGCTCCGCCGGCAAACGGTCGGGACGCGTCATCGAGTCCGTCGCCTGCGAACCGAGCAGCCAGTAAAGTTTCGTCTTCGCGTCGTAGCTCACATGAAAACGCATCTGGCCCCCGGGCAGCGGCAGGAAGAGCATCGTCTTGCCGGAGGGCGCATGTTCGAGCTGCGTCTGCATCGAGCCGTCCGGCTGCTCGACGACTTTCGCCAGCGCCGCGTAGCCGGTGCCCGCCGTGTGCGCCCGCATGAACAAATGAAAGGTGTGTCCGCTTGGGTCGAACCACAGGTGGTTCGGATCGGTGATTTGCACGACATTGGTCTCCAGCCAGCCGAGCGGAGAATTGGTGCGACGTTTCGGGGCCGTCGCCACCACGGCGCGATCCGGATAGGCCTGCGCATAGAACGGCACCCCGAAAAAATCGAGGCCGAGGTCGTTTGCCTTGTAGCCGGGAATCAGGTCGGAAAACACCCGCTCACTCGCGAAGGTCCAGCTGTCGCGCTGCGTGAGATCCGCATCCTCCCGCGCGCGCATCAGCACCGGCGCCAGCGATCCGACCGGCCACGCCTTGTTTTCGGTCGAGGTCCGCCGTTCCATCACGAGGTAAACATGGCCCTTCGCGTGCCAGACATTGCAGGCGGATTGGTGCCACGATTGGCCCTTGGTCAGCGCGACTTGTTCGCTCCACGTCTCGCCGCGGTCGTCCGAACGCGCGACCTGCAAATCGCCTTTTTGCCCGAGGTAATAGAGCGACTTCCCCGCCCGGAACACCCGCGCGTGGCTCATGCGCAGCGCTCCGCGTTGCGTCCACGTTTGGCCGTGATCGTCCGAGGTCCGGATAAACGCGTAGGCGGCACTCTTCGCCCGCGCCGTGCCGCCGCGTTCGTAGGCGGCCACCAGGCGTCCGCCCGGCAGCGCGAGAATGGACGGCGTGTAGAGCGGACTATTTTGTGCGTCGGGCGATTCGCCGACCGCGACAAAATCGTTCGCGAGCGGGCGGATCGGATTCGCGAGCGCGGCCGCCGCCGCCACCACCAGCACGAGGAGGAACTTCATGGGAGTCGATCGAGCCAGGCCAGAAACGCCTCTTTCCATCGCCCCGATTCCGCGTCGCGCCCCAGGCCGAAGCCATGGCCTCCGGTGGCGACAATCAGCAATTCTGCCGGCACGCCCTTTTCCTTCAACGCCGCCGCGAGCAACTCGCTGTTCGCCGGCGGCACGCCTTTGTCGTCTTTCGCGTGCACCAGAAAGTGCGGCGGCAATCCCGCGCCCGCCCGGCGCTCCAGCGAATACTCCGCGAGCCGCTCGGGCGTCGGCGTGGCGCCGAGCAGATTCTTGCGCGACCCCGCGTGGGCATTCGGGCCTTCCATACAGACGACCGGATAGAGGAGCGCGACAAATTCCGGGCGTGAGCCGTTCGTCGCCTCGCCGAGAAAGGCGACACTGCCGGCAAGATGGCCGCCGGCCGAGCAGCCAAGGATGCCGATGCGCCGCTGATCGACGCCCCACTCCGCCGCGCGGCTCCGCACCAGTTGAATCGCGGCAAGCGCATCCTGTTGCGAATAGGGCAACCCATCCTTCGTCGCCGCCGCATCGGGCAGACGATATTTCAACACCGCGACCGTGATCCCGCGCTCCGCGAAATATCGGCCCATCGCGTGGCCCTCTTTATCAATCGCCAAACCGCCGTAGCCACCGCCCGGACACACCACCAACGCCGCGCCGCGATGTGCGACCTTAGCCGGGTGGTAAACCGTGAGCGTCGGCACGGTGACTTTCTGGATCGCGCGGTTGAACCCGCGGTCGTCGTAGCCGTTGTGCCGGTAGACGACCTCCTCGATCGTTTGCGGCGTATTCGCCGGCAACGGGGCGCGCAGGGGAAATTCCTCGACCGTTTGGGCTCCGGCCACCGCCATCGAGACCAGCAGCCAGGCCGGTAGCCCTGCTCGTGAGAGCAGGGATCGGCGGAAACTACCGGGCGATGCGTTCCCGCTTTTCACGGAGCGGGCTAAAGAGTGGGGGCGCGTGTGGTTCATGGAGGGGGAAGCGTGACGACGAAAATCTGGGAAAACGTCGCGCCGGCGGCCGCGACATTGCGCAGGTAGGCCACGGCCCGCCCATCTGGCGAGAACACACACG
Organism: uncultured Opitutia bacterium; assembly: GCA_903948415.1. Classification (GTDB taxonomy): domain Bacteria; phylum Verrucomicrobiota; class Verrucomicrobiia; order Opitutales; family Opitutaceae; genus GAS368. The sequence continues at coordinate 12,037 of CAJAYO010000619.1, forward strand.
CAAAGGGCAGCGGCGCCTCCGCCCCGCCCCGACGCGGCGTGAGGCGCGTGGTGCGACCGTCCGCCAGATCCGTCACGCACACGCTGCCGTCCATCCCGTGCGCGATCCGCCGGCCGTCCGGACTCCACGTCAACGCCGACGCAACCCCCGTCTCGTTCCGCGTGACCTGCCGCGGCTCACCCCCACGCGGGGACACCGTCCAAAGCTGCCCGACGCCCGCGTCGTCTTTCATCAGAAACGCGAGGTGCGAACCGTCCGGCGAAGCCCGCAGCCAATGGCGCGGAGCGGTCACGGCACCCGGAAATTTCCGCTCGGCGGTGAACGTGAGCCGGCGCTGCACGACCCCCGCCGGCGGCGCCGGCCGCCGCGTCGCCGTGCCCTCCAGCGGCGCCTCGCCGGCACGCGTGAGATCTGCCGGCAACTCCACCAGGAAAACCTCGGCGTGCTCGCGCCCATCGCGCGCGGTCACGTTGCCCAAAAACGCGAGTTGCCGGCCGCCATCGGCCGAGATCCCGCCCACCCAGCCCTCCTCGAACGCCCGGCTGATTTCATCCGAGCCCGGCTTTGGCCGGTTCACCGTGCGCGTGACCACGACTGAGAAAAAATCGCCGTCGTGATTGCGCGGATGGCCGCGCGCGACGCGCACGCCGTTCGCACCGGGCGCCGGGACGGACACGGCGATGTTGCGCTGGTTGAAGTCACGATCGCTCCCGTCGCCGCTTTCGGCGCCGAGCCGGGCGAGCACCTCGTCCTCGTAGGTGTTGCTCACCCAGGCACCATCCGGGCTGAACACATGCACGTGCGTGCCGCCGCGCAACGCGCCCGGCGTAAACGGCGGCGCGTAGTCCATCGCGTCGAGCGGCTGCGCCTCGCCGGGCCGGCGCACATCGACGATCGCACCGCGGCGCCGCGTCATCCCGTAACTCCACTCACCATCGGGATTCTCCGGACCATGGATGAACACCACCTTCGGCTCGCGCGGATGATAGGTCACCACGCCGCACGCCGCACCGTTCTTCGCCGCGTAGAGCGTCTGCACTTTGCCCGTGGCCACCTCCACCTGCTCGATGCGCGTGCCGTCAAACACGCTGTCGACCGAGCGAACGTCGTAGACGATCCAGCGGCTGTCGGGCGACCACACGTTGATATTCGTCAACCCATGGCCGTGCGGCGCGTGCGTAATCTGGCGCTCTTGGGCCGCGAGGCCGGACGTCAGACCGATCAGGCCGAGGGTCTTCATCAGGGAGCGCATGGGGGATGGCCGGGGAGCAAAGCCGGCGGAGCGGTGCAGGGCAAGGATCCGGCCGCGACGGAAAACGCGCCCCCAGCGCGCGGAGTTCGCCCTCCAACCGGGCCC
>CAJAYO010000620.1 GCA_903948415.1 uncultured Opitutia bacterium
CAGATCGAGTTGGTCACGAGACAGCGGTCAAAGCGCACGCCCTGTTTCGCGAGACGGTCGATGTTCGGGGTTTCGAGCAGCTTGCGCGCGTCGCCGTAGGCGCTGATGGCCTGGTAGGCGTGATCGTCGGAAAAAATAAAGACGATGTTCGGCGTTTTCGCGGTGCCGGCGGCACGTGCGAGGGAGGCAATCGCGAGAAAGCAAAGCAGGAGGAGTCGCATAGGTTGGACGGGGGTCGGTCGATACTCTGCGAGCCAGAACGCGGGGCCGTCGAGCCCACAATTCGGCCCCAACCTGACTGCCCGCGGACGGACCAAAACGCTAACGCCGAAGCCCGACTGCGCCGGCGGCATGCCGGTGTAAGGAACAGCGCGACGATCTGGGCGCGGGTGGCGTGAGACGAGATGACGACGCACTCGCGGTCGCCGTGCAGGTGGTCGCCGAGCGGACCGACGGCGTCGAGATTGCCGAGGCCGGCCGCGAAGAGGAGATTGCCGTCGGAGCCGCCGCCGCTGTGCACCCAGTTGGGCGGAACCTGCCCGAGGTCGCGCGCGGCCTGTTGCCACGCAGCGAACGCGGTTTCCTCAGCCGGACCACACTCTCGCGGTGGCCGATTGAAACTTCCGGTGCGTGGCCACCGGAAACCGTCTCGGGCATGGGTCACGGCGGCGGGAGCGTGAAGGCGGGCGAGGTGCGGTTCGCGGTCTGCGACGCGCCTGATGCGGACGTCGAGCTGGGACTGGGCAAAGTCGGGCACGACGTTGATCGCGGCACTGCCGCCGCGGGTATTGCCCACGTTGACGAGGATATCGCCCACGTTGACGAGGACCCGGGGAGTTCGGCGGGACGCTTGGCGGCCGCGAGGAGAAACTCGGCGAGCGCCAGGATCGCGTTGCGACTGGGGCTTGCGACCTGCGCGGCATGGGCGGCGCGACCGCTGCACGTGGCGGTGACGCTGCCCGTGCCCCGGCGGGATAGCACGATCTCACCCGTCGGCCGCGCCGACTCGAACACGAGCGCGAACGAGCGACGCGCGGCGGCTTCGACGAAGCGCGGGGGCTGCCGTGCGAACCGGTTTCCTCGTCGTTCGAGACGAGGATTTCCCAGCCCAGCGCGGAGGCGCCGGGGGTTTGCGCGAGGGCCTGGAGCGCGGCGAGGCGAACGACGAGTCCGCCCTTCATGTCGGCGACACCGGGGCCGCGGAGCGATTAGTCGCCGGTCACGGCGTTGCGCGTGAACGCCCCGCTCGCGTCCGCGGACGTGCGCAGGACCCCGGCGCCGGCGGCGCCCGCCGCGACCGGAGTAGGCGTGACCGTCGCGCCGCGGAGGACGGACTGGGTCGCAGCGTCGGTGACGCGGCCGGAAAGCGCCGTCGTGGTTGAGTAAGCGAAGGCCGTGTGGGGCAGAACGGCAGCCACGAACAGCGCGGCGAGGAGAGACCAGCGCCCGGAAAAAAAGCCGCGGGAGACTCGGTGCATGGAGAGCAAGAGTCGCAGGAAGCGGCGTCGCCCCTTACCACCGAGGGAGTATTCGGGGGAGAAATCATGCCGCCGCGGCGGCGGGCAAAGTCGGCGCGCCCAAGCCGACCGAACGCGAGAGACGGAACCCCCTCGGCGGCGTCTGCGTTCACGCCCGGAGGGGAAGACCGCCGTGAGCGGCAAGGATTCGACATCCGATCTGCGGGCCGACTTCCGCTCCGGGGTCGAGCGCGAACCTGACCAGCGGTGCCGGGGAGAACCGAACCGCGCCAAACGCGGCACTCTGTCCGGGGCCTCCGGACAAAACATTTCCGCGAGTCGGTGGCTCCGCCAAGAGCACCGTGCGGGCGCCGGTTTGGTTATCCTTGAATTTCCCGTTGACGCCCCCGATGAGCCGCCCTTTGTTCGCCACTCCGCTTTGGGCCAGATAGCTCAGTTGGTAGAGCAGAGGACTGAAAATCCTCGTGTCCTCGGTTCGATTCCGAGTCTGGCCACCACCTTTAACCCGCTTCGCTTCATTGCTTAGCGGGTTTTTTGTTTCCCTGGGAGCCCAAGCGGTGCACCCCGCGAATCCTCCCGGAGTTCGCCTTCGCAGTCTGGCTGTCGCGTTGGCAATGTTGGATCAATCCACCGCGCCGCAGGTGAACGCCCCCCGATGACCATCGCGCGGCGGCCGGCGACGTCAAAACACCCTACCGCACGCCGGCGTGCGTCAACTGCCGCACCGCCTCGTAGGTCGCCACCCCGGCCGCCGTGCTCAGGTTGAGCGAACGCAACTCCGGATTCGCGTGCGGAATTGTGACACGTTGGGACGCCCCGATCTCCTCGTGCAGCCACTCGGGGGCGCCGGCGCCCTCGTTGCCAAAGACGAGGCCGTCGCCGTCCGCATAGGCCACATCCCAAAAGCTCCGCTCCGTTTTTGTGGTCAACAGCCACAGCCGCTTCGGCGCTAGCGCGCTCGCCCGAAACGCCGGCCAGTCCGCATGCTCGTGGACGTCGAGCGATTTCCAGTAGTCCATGCCGGCCCGGCGCAAATTCCGGTCGTTGATCACGAACCCGAGAGGATGAATCAGGTGCAACCGGGAGCGGGTGAGCGCACACATCCGGCCGATGTTCCCGGTATTCGGCGCGATCTCAGGCTGGAAAAGCACGACGTGCAGCATCCCGCCATCGTCGCCACCCGCGCGCCCGAATCAAGTGCGCGCTCGCGGATTGCCTTTGGCCGGGGCGCACAGCACCTTCGCGTTCGCCGACCCCGTGAACGCGCCTCCGCCCAGACCTATCGTCCTCGTGGACGACGAGAAATCCTACACGGACCTTATGGCCCAGATGCTGGCGGATCATCTCGACTGCCCAGTCCACGCCTTCGCCCGGCCGCTCGAAGCGCTCAAGGTTTTGTCGTCGCTCAATCCGGGCGTGGTCGTCACGGACTATTACATGCCGCAGCTCAACGGACTTGAGTTCATCAGCCAGGCTGCGCCCTGGGTGCCGGACGCGGCGTTTGTGATGATCACCGGGCACAACCTCGGATCGGAGGAGGAAGCCATGGCGCGCCTCACCGTGCTCAAAGGCGTCCTGGAGAAACCATTTGGCTGGAGAAAACTTGCCGCCGAAATCCTGCGCGTCTGGCCGAACCACCTCGCTCCACCGGGGTACAAAGCCGGGGCGCCTTCGCTTTAGCGCCCGGCGTCATGCTGGGCACCCTACAACCGTCCGCTCCCCTTCTCCACCTGCAGGCCGGCGTTGTCGGCTGCGAGCACTCGCACCTCGCAGGCGACCTCCGCCCGGAGGAACGCCGCCTGCATCGCCGCCCCCGTCGCCGCCGCCGCCGCCGGTCGCGCCACGCAGAGCACGCTGGAGCCGCTGCCACTCAGCCAGCCCGTCCACGCCCCCGCGGCCACCCCGGCTTCGATCGCGGCGCGCGCCCCCGGGATTTTTGGCAACCGGTAGGGCTCGTGCATGAAATCGCCCACGGCGTGACGAAGTTTTTCATAATCGCCCGTCGCCAACGCCGCCGTCAGGTAGGCCGCGCTGTTCACGCTTCGCGCCGCATCGCGATACGGCAGCACCTGCGGCAGGGCGCCCCGTGACGCCTTGGTGAGCAACTCCACCGCCGGCGACACCACGACAAACGCCACGTCCCCGGGCACGTCGAATCGAATCGTGTCAACATAGGCTCCGGTCGTCGGATCGCAGCGCGACACCGTAAATCCGCCGAACAGACTTGGGCTCACGTTGTCCGGATTGCCCTCGATCGCCGTGGCCAGGGCCGCCAGGGCCGCCCGCGAAAGTCCGGCGCCCGTCAGCGCATCAAGCCCCGCGAGCACGCCCGTGATAATCGTGGCGCTCGAACCGAGCCCCCGCGCCACCGGAACCTCGCCTTCGATATGGTAATAGAAGCACCCACCGTCCGCGCCGCCGCCCGTCACCCGAAAAAACGCCTCGGCCGAGTCCGCCACCAAGGCCTGCGCGCGCCGGTCGCCCTCGGTCCGCGCCTGCATTCTTACGCCGCCGCCCCCGCTGCCGCCCCGCGTGAGCGTGATGCGGTTGTAGACGGTCAGCGCGAGTCCGAGGGTGTCGAAACCCGCGCCGCAATTCGAAGTGCTCCCCGGCACCCGCACGGTGACGGTGTCACGCGGGGTGCTCATCAGCGACGGGACTTCAGCTCCTTGTTCAACTCCATCATCTCGGCCCGCTTCTTGAGATCGTCGCGCTTGTCGAAATTCTTTTTGCCCGTGCAGAGGCCGACCTCGACCTTGACCAGCGCTTCTTTGAAATACATCCGCAGCGGCACAAGCGCCCGCCCGCCCGCCTCCAGCGCGTGCTGGATCTTGTCGATGTGCCGGCGGTGCAACAGCAATTTACGGATGCGCTTCGAGTCGTGGTTGAAGATGTTGCCCCACGCATACTGCTCGATGTGCGCGCCGTGCATCCAGAGTTCGCCCTTCTCCACTCGGCCATACGCATCGCTGATCTGTGCCTTGCCCGCGCGGACCGACTTGACCTCGGTGCCGCGCAGCTGGATGCCCGCCTCGAACCGCTCGTCCACAAAATAGTCGCGCAGAGCCTTCGAGTTGCGGATCTCAGTGTGGCGGAGGGCGTCTTTTTTCTTGGCGGCCATGGTTCAGGTTGGGTTCGGACGGGAAAATTTTCGCACAAAAAAGGCGGCCCCGACAATCGCCGGGCCGCCCAAAGTTGCAATGGTGCCGTGCAATCAGGCCAACTCGTGGGTGATCTTGCCCTCGATGACTTCGCGCAGCGCGGTGTCCTCGGGCGTCAACTTCTCCAGCGACTCCACGAGCGGACGGTTGCCGCGCTTGAGCTGCTTCACGCGACGGGAAATCACGTTGATCAGGATATTGGGATCAGGAATCGTCTTGAGCGCGTCTTTGATGTAATCGTCTCTCATGGCAGGAGGGATGGCTGGGTTGAAAACCCGTGAGGACACACCCCGCCCCCACCTCCGTCAAGGGCGAATTCCCGGCCCGAAAATCGCGGCTTGCGCCGTCCCCTACCCCGGGGAAACGCTCCGGACCATGTGGATTGCCTGGACAACCGTTGCCACCCGCGCCGACGCCGAACGCCTTGCCGCGGATACCGTTGCCCGCGGTCTCGCCCTGTGCGTTCAGCTCGATGGCCCCGTCGTGTCGCACTATCGCTGGGCCGGCCGGCTCGAACGCGCCGAGGAATTCCGCCTGTGCTTCAAGTGCCTGCCGGACCAACTCGACCGGCTCGAAAAACACGTCCTCGCGAACCATCCCTACGACACCCCCGAGTGGCTCGTCGCGCGGGCGGAACACGTGGGAGAAAAATACTTGTCATGGGCGATCGCAAACTCCACGTTCCTACCCTTTCACACGTCCCAACCACCACTTTCACCACCATGTCTCAGCACAAAAGCCTCCAAGGCTCCTCCGGCCTCGTCATCAAACGCAATGTCCTGAAGCGCTTTGAGCGCGTGGATATCCTCAAGAAGCGTGGCCAATGGAAGGCCGGCGACCGCGTCCAAGGTCTCCGCAAGACCAAGCCCGACGTCTGAGCCGTCGCGTCCTTTTTTCCGGCAGGCAGTTTTCCGCTGCCTGCCTTTTTTGTATCCAGCCGCAGCGCCCCCGTTCCACGCCGTCCGCCCCCATGATCGACCTCGCGAAAAAACTCATCGACTTTATTTTGCACATCGACGTTCACCTCGCGGAAATCATCCGCGACTACGGCACGTGGACGTATGCGTTGCTCTTCCTCATCATCTTCGCCGAAACCGGGCTGGTCGTCGCACCGTTTTTGCCGGGCGATTCACTGCTGTTCGCCACGGGAGCGTTCTGCGCCAGGCCGGAGACCGGGCTCAACGTCCACCTCATGGCCTTCCTGCTGTTCGTCGCGGCCGTGATCGGTGACACGCTCAATTACTGGGTCGGCGCCAAGCTCGGTCCCGCCGTGTTCAAGCGCGAAGATTCCTTTTTCTTCCGCAAGAAACATCTCGAACGCGCCCACACGTTTTTCGAGAAATATGGTGGCCGCGCCATCATCCTCGCCCGCTTCGTGCCTTTCGTGCGCACCTTCGTCCCGTTCGTCGCCGGCGTCGGGCAGATGACCTACAAGCGCTTTTTCGCCTACAACCTCATCGGCGGCTTCGTCTGGATCTATTTCTTCATCTACGCCGGCTTCGCCTTCGGCAACCAACCGTTCGTCCAGAAGAACTTCAAACTCGTCATCCTCATGATCATCTTTCTCTCGGTCCTGCCGATGATCGTCGAGGCATGGCGGGCTTGGCGCGAAAACAAAAAAGCGGCTTGAGCGACGACCGCCGACGTCGGGTTCTGCCCGACGTCCCGTCTTTGCGCTCGACAGCCCGCCGAGACGCCGTGAATTTTTCGGCCAGTTTGCGAGTGTAGCACAATGGATAGTGTAGTGGCCTCCGAAGCCATTGATCTGGGTTCGATTCCCAGCACTCGCACCAGTCATCCAATCGGCCGGATCTCAGCGGGGACGTCGCGCCGATCATCGTCTGC
>CAJAYO010000621.1 GCA_903948415.1 uncultured Opitutia bacterium
CATCATCGTGATGGGCGTCGCCGGCAGCGGCAAAACCACCGTGGGCGAAAAACTCGCCGCCGCCCTCGGCTGGAGTTTTCGCGACGCCGACGACTTTCATCCGCCCGAAAATGTCGCGAAAATGTCCGCCGGCCTCCCGCTCAACGACCACGACCGCGCACCGTGGCTCGCCGCCATCCGCGCCCACATCGACGCGTGCCTGGCCCGCGACGAAGGCTCCGTCGTCACCTGCTCCGCGCTCAAGGCCGCCTACCGCCGCGTGCTCGTCGCCGACCCCGCCCGCGTGAAACTCGTCCACCTGACCGGCGATTTCGCGCTGCTCGCCGCGCGGATCGGCTCTCGCCAGGGTCACTTCATGAAACCCGCGATGCTGCACTCCCAACTCGCCGCCCTCGAACCCCCGCCCGACGCCCTCGCCGTCGACATCACGCCCCCGCCCGACGACATCGTCGCCCACATCCGCCTCGCGCTTGCCCTATGAGCCCCGCCGTCACCCAGCGCCTCCGCCTCCTCGCCGGCATCGTCGGCGCTCTCCTCCTCGTGGCGGCCCTCGCCGGCGGCTGGTTTTATTCCCGCATCCGCGCAAGCCTTCCGCTGCTCGACGGCGCGTCCGTCGTCGCCGGTCTCGGTGCGCCCGTGACCGTTGCACGTGACGCCCTCGGCGTCCCCACGCTCCGCGGCCAAACCCGCGCCGACGTTTCCCGCGCCCTCGGCTGGCTCCACGCGCAGGAGCGTTTTTTCCAGATGGACCTGCTCCGGCGCAGTTCCGCCGGCGAACTCGCCGAACTCTTCGGCGCCGCCGCCGTGCCCCGCGACCGCGCCACCCGGATCCACGGTTTCCGCCGCCTCGCCCAAACCGTCCTCGCCCGCCTCCCCGCCCCCGAGCGTGTCCAACTCGACGCCTACACCGCCGGCGTCAACGCCGGCCTCGCCGCCCTCCGCGCGCACCCCTTCGAATACCTCGTCCTCCGCACCCCCCCGCAGCCCTGGCGCGCCGAGGACAGCCTGCTCGTCGTCTACGCGATGACCCTCGATCTCCAGGACCCGCTCAACCGCTACGAGCAAACCCTGATGACGCTCCGCGACAAACTCGGCGACGAAGCCGTCGCGTTCTTCGCCCCCCTGCAGACTCCCGCCGACGCCGCCCTCGACGCCAGCACCGCGCCGCTCGCCCCGCTGCCCGGCCCGAAGGCGATCGATCTCCGCCAGCGCCCGAAATCCGCCTCCGCCCTGACCCTCGCCGCCCCGTCCGACCGCGACGCCCGTTTCCCGTTTCCCTTCCGCGATCCCGAAGCCGTGCTGGGCTCCAACGCCTTCGCCCTCACCGGCGCGCACACCGCCAGCGGCGCCGCCCTCCTCGCCAACGATCCCCATCTCGACCACGCCCTCCCCAACACCTGGTATCGCGCCGCGCTCGAATGGCCCGGCCACCAAGTCACCGGCGTCACCCTCCCCGGCCTCTTCGCCGTCGTCATCGGCAGCAACCGCCAGGTGGCCTGGGGCCTCACCGACGCCTACGCCGACACCGGCGATCTCATCGTCCTCCAGGTGAACCCGATCTCCCCGCGCCTCTACACCGCGCCCGGTCACGACGAACTGGTCGCGGTGGAAAAACGCCACGAAACCATTCTCGTCAAAGGCGCCGCCCCCGTCACCGTCGACTACGAGTGGACGATCTGGGGGCCCGTCGTCACGACCAACGAGAAACGCCGCCCCGTCGTCCAGCACTGGACCGCCCACGATCCCGCCGCCACGAACTTCGCCTACCTCGCGCTCGAAGACGCCACCACCGTCGCCGAAGCCGTCGCCATCGCGCACCGTTCCGGCATGCCCGCCCACAATTTCCTCGTCGCCGACACCGCCGGCGACATCGCGTGGACCATCGCCGGCGCCCTCCCGCAACGCGTCGGCTACGACGGCCGCCTGCCCACCAACTGGGCCTTTGGCGACCGCCGCTGGGCCGGTCTCCTGCCCCCCGACGAGTATCCCGTCGTCACTTCGAAAAGCACCGGCCAGCCGGCCGAAACCCTCACGCGCGACGGACGGCTGTGGTCCGCCAACCAACGCCAGATCGGCGGCCCCGGCCTCGCCAAACTCGGCGACGGCGGCTATGCCCGCCCCGCGCGCGCCGCCCAAGTCCGCGACGGCCTCGCCCCGCTCGAACGCGCCACACCGAAGGACCTCCTCGCCGTCCAACTCGACGACCGCGCCCTGTTCCTCGCCCCGTGGCAAAAACTCCTCGTCGCCACCCTCACGCCGGCCGCCACCGCGGAGAAAAAATCCCGCGCCGAGCTCCGCGCCCTCGCCGAAAAAGGCGACGGCCGCGCCGGCGTGGACTCCGTAAGCCACCGCCTCACCCGCGCTTTTCGGGAGGCGGTTTACGTCCGCGTCTTCCCTGCAATTTTCGAACCGTGCCTCGGCACCGGCCCGGCCTTCGATTGGCGCAAGCTCCAGCTCGAAGGCCCCCTGTGGGCCATGCTCCGGGAAAAACCCGCCCACCTCCTCGATCCCGCCTTCGCCACGTGGGACGCCCTCCTCCTCGCCGCCGCCGATGACGTCGTCACCGGTATCAAGAAATCCGGCACATCACTCGCGGACGCGACCTGGGGCCGGCAAAATACCGTGCGCCTCCGCCACCCCTTCAGCGCCGCGATGCCCGCCGTCCTCACAGGCTGGCTCAACCTCGCCGGCACCGCGCTCCCCGGCGACAACGACATGCCGCGCGTGCAGGGCCCCAAACACGGCGCGAGCATGCGCATGGTGGTCTCACCCGGCCGCGAGGCGGAAGGGATCTGTCACATGCCCGGCGGCCAAAGCGGCCATCCGCTCTCCCCGTTCTACCGCGCCGGCCACGCAAGCTGGGAGCGCGGCGACCCCACGCCCTTCCTCCCCGGAGCCACGACGCACACCCTCACCCTCCGCCCGTGAGGATCGCTCCACCCCCAGTTTCGCGTTGAGCCGCGCGCACGTCCGGCATTTTCTCGCGCCACGCGCCGCATGAAGCAAAAGACGAAACGCACCTACTCGGTTTACTTCGGCGGTGAACTTTTTTCGCTGAAACATCTCATCGGCAACGCGTGGCTCGCCGAGGCCATCTACGAAAAATCCCACGGCAAATACCGCTGCCTCCTCCCGCAGGACCTCGTGCCCCGCGGCCGCAGCGGCCGCACCATCCGCGACCAGGACATCCGCGCCCTCGTCGCGTGCGACCTCGCCCTCTTCAACTACGACGGCCCCGACCTCGACAGCGGCACCGTCGTCGAATTCATGTTCGCCAAGTTCGCCGACATCCCGTCCGTCCTGCTCCGCACCGACCTCCGCAACAACGGCGATTTCAGCGAGGAGCCGTGGAACCTCATGACGAGCTATTTTCCCCGCACCGCCGAGGTCATCTTGCCCAGTCTTTTTTCCTACTGGGCCGCCATGAAACGCCGCCGCCGCCCAGCCGACGACATCACCCGCCTCGCCGGCCAGCACAGCTCGGCCGACGCCCAGCACGTCTGCGAGCAGGTCGCCGCGCAATGCGTGCGCGCCCTCGACCGCGTGCTCGCGATGGAGCCCGCCATGCCCAAGCACCTCCGCGAGGAAGCCTACCACTGGCTCGCGCTCCTGCCCGGCCTCCGCGGCAAAGAAAAAGCCCTCCGCAAGGAATTCGAACAACACCTCGAACGAAAAGTTGAGCGCGATCTGCTCTGATTTCCCCTCGCCCCGACCCGATCTCCGATGCCCCTGCATATCCTCTCCCATCCCCTCGCCGCGCACATCATCACGCACCTGCGCGACCAGACCACGAAGCCCGCCACCTTCCGCACGCTGGCCTATCAAATCAGCCTCCTCCTCGCCATCGAGGCCACCAGCGAGATCGAGACCGAGGAAAAGCAAATCGACACTCCGCTCGAGCGGATCACCGGCCGCATCCTCAACCACCAGCCCCTCGTCGTCGTCCCGATTCTCCGCGCCGGCCTCGGCATGTTGCAGCCGTTCACCGACCTCTTTCCCGACGTGAGCGTCGGCTACATCGGCCTCGAGCGCGACCATGAGACCGCCCAAGCCCGCAGCTACTACTGCAAACTTCCGCCCCTCGCCGGCCGCCACGTCTTCGCCGTCGATCCCATGCTCGCCACCGGCGGCAGCGCCGCGCAGGCCCTCACCGTGCTCAAGGAAAACGGCGCCGTGAATCCCGCCCTCGTCTGCATCGTGAGCAGCCCCGAGGGCGTCGCCGAGGTGGAACGTCAGCACCCCGGCACCGTGATCCACACCGCCGCCCACGACCGCGCCCTCAACGCCAAAAAATACATCCTCCCCGGCCTCGGCGATTTCGGCGACCGCCTCTACGGCACGTGAACCGCCGTTCCCCTTCCCATGAAAATCACCCCACCCCGCCTCTTCACCGCCCTGCTCGCCCTCGGCGCGGCGCCCTTCGTCCTCGCCGCCGATCCCCAGACGGTCGCGACCTTCGAGAAATCCATCACCAAAAAAGTCGGCTATCAGTATCTGCTCTCGCTCCCGACCGGCTACGACGGCGCCTCCGAAAAAAAGTGGCCCGTGATCCTCTTTCTCCACGGCTCCGGCGAACGCGGCACCGATCCGTGGAAGGTCGCGGTCCACGGCCCGCCCAAGCTGATCCGCGGCCCCGTCCCAGCCACCGCCGCCCCCACGCCCGCCTCCGGCACAAAAACTCCGCCGACACCTCCGCCCGAGACTCCCGAGGCCCGCGCCCTCCGCGAACAATCCGCCGCATTTCTCAAAGCCAACTTCATCGTCGTCTGCCCCCAATGCCCCGCCGGCACGTGGTGGGACGACGACGGCGTGCTCGGCCTCCTCGACGACATCGCCGCCCGCTACCGCACCGATCCCACCCGCCACTATCTCACCGGCCTCAGCATGGGCGGTTACGGCACCTGGAGCGTCGCGATGAAATACCCCGAACGTTTCGCCGCCATCGTCCCCATCTGCGGCGGCGGGAGCACCGTCGATCTCCGTCGCACCGGCCGCGACAAGAAAGCCGCCCTCACGAGCCTCGGCGTCTGGGTCTTCCACGGGGCGAAGGACCCGACCGTGCTTCTTGAAGAATCCGAAACGATGGTCGCCGCCCTGAAGAAAATCGGCGTCGCCGATCTTAAATTCACCGTCTATCCCGAAGCCAAACACGACTCGTGGACGGAGACCTACAACAACCCCGCGCTCTACGCGTGGCTGCTCACCCACCGGCGTTAGCTTTCGGTGGAGCGCCGGCCCTCGCCGCAGCGGGCGGTCGCGCCCGGCGGTGCCTCCGCTCCCGCCAGCACGCCCGCCGCCCCGGGCCTGCGCCGCCTGACTGCGACCCTCGGCCTCGCTCCGGCGCCCGGTCTTTCCCGCGTCCCAATGTCGCGCCCCGGAGGATTCGTGCCGCGGTGGCGACGAGCGCCAGCGAGCCGACGCTCGACTCGGCTGGCGGGCGCTCGCCGTTACCGGTCATCGCAGACTTCGTTTCTTCGGTGCCGTTCCACTAGCGGGCCACCGGCACTCCGAAATCTGGCGAGCCATCCGCGCGCCACCGGAAGGGCTGGATGCGTGTGTGGCGGTTCAGGTCGTGAAGCGGGTCGCCTTGGGTCTCGCGGTGACTTCGCGCGTGGTAGACGAGAAGGTCGGTCCGGCCGTCGCTCGCCGTCGTGAAACTGTTGTGGCCGGGGCCGAACACGCCGTGGGCCTCGTTCGTCGTGAACACCGGCGTCGGCGATTGGGTCCACGACGCGGGCGCGAGCAGGTCGGCTTTTTCGTCGGCGCTGAGCAGGCCGAGTCCGTAGTCCACTCCGGGGCCGGCGGCAGAATACGTCAGCCACACGCGCCCGTTGCGCACGAGCACGGCCGGACCTTCGTTGACCCCATCGCGGATCTGCCCCCACGGAAATTCCGGTTTTGAAATCATCACCTGCGCACCCGTGAGCGACGTCGGGCTGTCCATTTTGGCGAGGTAGAGGTGGGTGTGACCTTTGCTCCTCGGGTCCTTCTGCGCCCACGCGAGGTAGCGCGTGCCGCGCAGCTCGAACGTCGTGGGGTCGAGGGCGAACGAATCCCCGTTGGTCCTCAACTGGCCGCGCTCGGTCCACTCGCCCTCGAGCGGATTGGCCGCGGTATTTTCGAGGACGGAGATCCGGGTAGCCCCCATATTTCCCTTCTCCGCGCCGTCCGCCGCGAAATACACATACCACTTTCCTTTGATGAAATGCAGCTCGGGCGCCCAGAGGCGCGAACCCATCGGGCCGGTCGCGTGCTTGGGCCAAATCGTCTTCGGCGCGGC
>CAJAYO010000622.1 GCA_903948415.1 uncultured Opitutia bacterium
CACGCTCACCCCCTACGGCTTCCAATCGGAGACCCGCACGTTCTGGCAGGCCCCCGCAGTCTACGCCGCCATGTCGCCGTTCTATTTCGCCGACAAAGTCAAAGACCCGCTCCTGCTCATCCACGGCGAAGCCGACAACAACTCCGGCACCTTCCCCATCCAAAGCGAACGCTTCTACGCCGCGCTCAAGGGCCAGGGCGCGACGACGCGTTTCGTCCTCCTTCCGCACGAGTCGCACGGCTACCGCGCCCGCGAAAGTCTCCTGCACATGCTCTGGGAAACGGAAACCTGGCTCGATCTCCCCGTGAAGATCGCGCCGGTGGAAAAAAAGTAAAGGCGGGCCGGGCGCTCCGCGCGCGGCATCGGCCCCATGCAGTCGGGGTGTTCCGTCGGCCCTGAACAACCATGCCCCCCTTCGCGCTCGGTCTCGTCCTCGTCGCCGCGGTGCTGCACGCGACGTGGAATCTCTGCGCCAAGCGCGCCGGCGGCGGCCTGCCTTTCGTGTGGCTCGTCGGCGCCCTCATCTGCGCCGGCTACGTGCCGGTCCTCGCTGTCTATTGGACCCGCGATCACCCGACGCTTCCCGCCGGCGCCATCGCGTGGATCCTCGGCAGCGGCGTGATCAAGACGGCCTACGCGCTCTTCCTCCAACGCGGCTACCGCACCGGCGATTTTTCGCTCATCTACCCGCTCGCGCGCGGCACCGGCCCGCTGCTCTCCACCTTCGGCGCCATCGCCTTGCTCGGCGAACGGCCGTCGCTCCTCGCCATCGCCGGCGGCAGCCTGATCATCACGGCGATCTTCTTTCTCACCGGCGGCCCGCAACTGTTTCACCGGAGCCGCGCGCACCTGCGCCACGCCGTCGCCTACGGCGCCATGTCCGGCGTCCTCATCGCCACCTACACCCTCTGGGACCGCCACGGCGTCGCGCGCCTCGGCGTGCCCCCGCTCCTCTACGACGCCGGCACCGCGTTCACCCAACTCGCGCTGCTCACGCCTTTCGCGTTCCGCCGCCGCGCCGAAGTCGCCGCCGAGTGGCGCGACAAAAAGCGCTGGGCCCTCGCCGTCGCGCTGCTCTCACCGGTCGCCTACGTGCTCGTGCTCACCGCCCTGGCCGTCGCGCCCGTGAGCTACGTCGCACCGGCCCGCGAGGTCAGCATCGTGATCGGCACGTTTCTCGGCGCCAAGCTCCTCAAGGAGGCCGACGGCCGCCGCCGGATCTGGGCCGCGGTGGCCGTCGCCGCGGGGGTCATCGCCCTCGCCTTGGGCTGACCTTTTCCGTAACGTCCCACCCATGAAAAACCGCCGCCGGTGGGTTGTTGTCGCCATTCTCGGGTTGCTCGCCGGCGCGCTGGCGCTCGCACGGTGGCGCTTGGGTCCGCGCAAAATCCACCCCGAAATCGTAATTCAAGACGGCACGACCATCGATTTCTCCAGCGGAAAACCCGTGATCAAAGACACGGCCAAGGAAAAAGCCTCGATCGAAAAAGCGGTGAAAGAAATGGAAGAGGCCGCCCAAGGCGTGACGTTCACCTCGCCGACGCCGCCCGCCGCCCCGCCGAAAAAAACCGAGGCGAAAAAATAGCGCGGCCTGCCCTCCGCCCGTCTCGCCCGGCCTCACTTCTTCCCGGTCAGCATGTCTTCCATCAACGCCAGCGCGGTGGCCTCCGTGATGTCGCGCACGCCGAACTGTTTCACGATGCGCCCGGCCTGCAGATCGCGGCCGAGAATGTCGCTCGCGGCGGCCTGACCGATGATCGCGGAGTCCTTCAGCCGGATGGCGGTGGCCTGAATGTCCGGCACCGTGTAGGTCGCGTCGCCCGAAACTTCCGGCACGGTAAGACTGCGGCTGGATATCAGCACTTCGATCGCGACATCGGCAATCTTGGCGAGCGCGGCACGATCCTTCGCGGCCTGATCGCCGACGAGCCGGTGGCCGGGATTCTCTTCGAGCATCGCGACCGCCGATTTCTGGTCGGCCAGCGTGGCCCCGCCGTTGCGGAACGCCCGCCCGAAGAGGCGCTCGATCTCGCGCACCGTCTGCTGGTCGGCGAGCGTGAACGCCGCGCCGTCCTTCACCGCGTAGCTGTTCTCGCCGCTCGTCTTCACCGCATCGCCTTCCTTGTAATATTTTTCGCTGTGGCCGGTGAGCTTGAGCCCCGTCGCCGTATCCACGAGCGCCCGATTCACGTAAATCACAATGCGCGGGGCGCTGTCGGCTTTGTAAACTTTGCGGAAGCCTTCGATGATGCCTTCCGCGGACTGACGCGCGATCAGCGTGTCGCCCGAGGGACCGTAAACGCGCTGCGCGCCGGCCTGCGCAAGCGGCTGGCCCGCGCCGGGCAGGACCTGGACGACGGGCGGCGGCGTGGGCGGCGGGCGATCGGCCTGCGCGATGAGCACGGGAACGAGAAACAGGGCGATGGGCCCGAAGAGCAAGGAGCGGGGATTCATGGCGGATGGTTGGAAGCGCGGGCGTCCCGCCCGCAGGGTTGGGGCGACACGGGCTAGCCGCCCGCGTCACCGTCGTTTCACCGCGCCTGACGGACGCGGATGGTATATTTCTTGGCCGCGACATTCATCGCGGTGAAGCGCACGGCTTCGGTGGAATTCTCGGCCAGGATCAGCGTTTGGAACGGCGTCTCGTCACCGGTCGACGCGCTTTGCTCGTCCTTGAACACGCAGCTGATCTGGACCTCGATGCGCCGGCTTTCACGGTTCTTCACGTTGGCCACGACTTCGAGCCGGCCGTCGGCGAGCATGCGCTCCTGCAGGCCGGTGCACGTCACGGAGATTTGCGCAAGCTTGTCGAGGAGGACGAACTTTTCGGTGTTTTCCAGCGTGTATTTCGTGGTGTCGAGCGGCCGGAAGGGACCTGGCTCCGTCACGCAGCCCGCGCAGAGCGCGAGCGCCGCGGCGGCGGAGAGGAGGAGCATGGGTTGGGTGTTCATAGTCGAAAAACGAAGCGGTGAAACGGTGTGACTGCGGCTCAGCGTTTAAGTTCGCTCAAAATGACGACGGTGTCTTTGACCGGGTCGGCGACGGTGAGCGTGAAGCGCCGCGCGAGGTCCGGCACGGCCTGGCCGTTGCCGTCGTAAAACTGCAGGAGCGCGGCCTGGTCCCCGGGCGCGAGCCGCAGCGCGCCGAAGCTCAGATATTGCGGCAGGTTGTCCCACATCCGCACGTCGGCGTGCGTCTGCGTGGCGGCGGCGGCGAGCTTGCTTAAAATCCCGACGATCCCCAGCGCGATGGCGGCCGTCTCGGCGCCGTCGCTCCGATCCGACTCCGTGACGATCCGGCGGCGCCCTTTCTCGTCGATCACGACCCGGCGCTGCTCCTGATGGATGTTGGTCGCCGCCACCGCCGCGCCGACCAGCGCGACATCGCCGATCGTGTCGGTGGTTTTCTTGAAGACCGCTTTGTTGCCGAGCACATGGTCCATCACGCGGCCCCCGCGCGTCACCGCCTGGAAATTGATATTGTCCCACGGCAGGAAATTTACCGTCTGCTCCCCGACGGTGAGCGTGGCGGACCGGATACGCGAGGGCTCGGTGCGGAAACGCAGCAGCTCGCTGTTCTCGCCCGCCGCGTATTTGCGCGGGCCGCGGCCAAATTCGACGAAGCAGAGCACGTTGGCCTCCGGGTCGTAGGGCGGGAGCGGATTCTTCGTGAGCTTCTGCGCGCGGGCCAGCGCGTCGGAGCCGTCGGCGGCCAGTTTCGCGGAGGCGAGGCCGTCGAGGTAGTCGAGCAGCACGTAGTCGCTCTTGTAGGTGTCGGACTCGGCATCGCTGTCGAGCAGCTGCGCCGAGCGAAAACACGCGCGCGCGTTGTCCGGCTGGCCGTCGCGCCAGTAGAGCAGTCCGCGATAGTAGAACGCCATGACGCGCTCGTAGGGCTCGCCGATGAACACCTTCTCCCGCTCCGCGGTAAAGAGCCCGCGGGAGCGCTTCGCGGCGTCCGCGGGCCCGGAGATCAGGCCCCCGATCCGCGCGATGGCATCGTCGAACTTCGCCTTCGCCACGTCGAAATTACCCAGCCGCAGCGCGGTCACACCCAGCCGGTATTCCAGCAGCACGCGATCCTTGTCGGGCGCGGCGGCGAGGTCGGCGTTGCCGTCGATGATCGGATCGCCGGTGCGCGCCACCGGCGGCCGCTTCGGTCGGTCGGGCAGGGTTTCGCACCCGGCGAACATCAGCAGCGCGGCGGTGGACAGGGCGAGAAGAGCGACGAACGAAGGGCGGCGCTCGCGGCTCGACGGTGCGGGTCGGGAGTCAGTCATGGGGCTTGCGGCGCGCGGGCGGGCGCCGCAACGCGACGGAGATTACCGATACGCGGCGTCCTCGAGTCCCTGCTTTTTGATTTCGGCCGAATCCTCCCAGACGATCTCGCTGGTGCGGGCGTCGGTGAGACGGAAGCTGTAAAGCACATAGTCGCTCGTCCCCTGCGAGGTGCGCGTGCTCATGCCCTCGAGTTTGCCGGTGAGAAAATAATCGGCGCCGCGAAACTCGACGACGTTCGGATCGCTGCTCGCCGTGACCTGCCCGGACTGCTTGAGCGCCCGCTCGCGCTCCAGCGTCTTCATCATCTCGCGATCGAGAAAACTCACGCGGCCGGCCGCCTTGGAGTTCAACTGGGTGCGGATGCGCGTGAGAAAAATATCCTTGTTGATCGGAAACCGCGTGTTGTTCACGACGGGCTCCAACACGACGCGCGGCTTGGTCTGGGCGCGGGCGATCTCGGGAATGCCCAAAATGCTCCGCGACATCTTGTCCGTGACGGACACGAGGTCCTGCGATTCGACGCCGGTGCCCTGCACGAAGCCTTTTTCGTCGGGGCGCATCTCGGTCACGGCCACGCCGGAGGGATTTTTCACGCCCTGCGTGGTTTCGCAGCCGGTGAAAAAAACCGGGATCGCGGCAGCGCTCGCGCGGATGAGGAAACGGGAGGTGATATTCATGGAGAGTGTCGAAAAAGTGCGGACCGGGTGCGCCGCGGCGCGGAACTCAGCGGCCAAACAGCGTGTTCGCCTGGCCCATCGGCGCAGCGTTGCCGTAATAATTATTGATGATCGTGACTTGCTGCGGCGCGGCGACCGGAGCCGGCTGCGCGGGCGCCTGCACGACGACCGGTCGGGCCGACTCCACATAAACCGGCGGACGTTCCTCAATCACCGCCCGGCGGTTCGCGTCGGCCACGGATCCAAGAATCCAACCCAACCCCGCGCCCCACGCGGCCCCGCGCCAACCATTGTGGCCGAGACTGCCGCTGTTGTGGCCGATGATGCCGCCCGCGAGGGCCCCGAGAAACAACCCGTCGACCGCGGCACTGCCGCCGTTGTAACCGCCGCGATAATACCCGCCGCCGTAATACCCGCCGCCACCGTAGTAGCCGCCCCCGCCATAGTATCCACTATGATAGCCGCCGCGCGCCGGGCCGCGATAGACCACCGGCGCGTCCCGGTAAATGTAGGGGGAATCGTAGCGCGACGCCCGGGGCTGCGGCGCACGACGCGCGTCGTTGTCGCGCCCCACGGCCGAACCGATCACCGCTCCGACCCCTGCTCCGATGGCGGCGCCTTTCCAGCCGTTATGATTCAGACTGCCGCTGTTGTGGCCGATGACCGCCCCGGCGATGCCGCCGATCACCGCCCCGTTGACTGTCTCCGGACGAAAAACCTGCGCCGATGCGGGTGCGAGGGCCAGGAGCGCAAGACCGAGTGAAATGGGCGTTTTCATGGAAGGAGTGCAGCGTGTCCGACACGGATAGAACCGCAAGGTTTCAACGAACGCGCGGCCGGCGAGTGCCCCGCCGGCCGGACCGATGGGCGCCAAGCGCTCGCGGCCCTAGTCCACCCGGTAGAGATGCGTTTTCGTCCGCAGGAAGAGCGCGTTCCCCGCCACGGCGGGCGACGCCATGAAACCGCTGTCGAACTTGTTTTCCGCAAGTTTCCGGAAGGTCCGACCCGCCGCCAACACCGTCACGTGCCCCGCTTCGCTGAACAAATAGATGCGACCACCGGCGAACAGCGGCGACGCCGAGTAGGTCCCCGGGACCCGCTCCCGCCACACTTCGGCACCCGTCTTCGCCTCCAGACAGGTCGCGATCCCGCTGTCATCCACCAAGGTGACGAGGTCGTCGTGCACGATGATCGAGGGCTTGTTCGGCACGTTCTTCTTTTCCTTCCACGCGATTTGCGACTCGGGCAACACGCCCGTGCCGCCCAGTTTCACTGCGACCAACTGGCCTTTGGAAAATCCCGTTTGAAAATAAGCCAGGCCGTGCGCCACGACCGGACGGCTGCTGGAGCTGTGCTGGCCGCGCTCCTCGAGTCGCCACAGCTCCGCTCCCGTGGCCGGATCGTAGGCGTAGTGCGCTTTCGCCCCGCTGCTCAGCAAAACGCTCCGGCCGTCCGCGACGACGATCTGCGGCGTCGAGAACGCCTTGCGAAAATCGCCCTGCGCGGCCGGCTGGCCCGCCGCATCGAGATCCTTGAAATCCACCGATCGGTCCACCTTCCACACCGTCTTCCCCGTCTTCTTGTCGAGCGCGACGACAAACTGAAAATCGCTCCCGTCAAAATTCATGATCAGCAGGTCGCCGTGCAAAATCGGCGACGAACCTGCGGCGCGAAAATGGTTGCACACAAAATCCGTGCGCTGCCACAGGACCTCGCCGGTCTGCGTGTCGACGCACGCCGTGCCCGGCGAACCGAACGTCACGTAAATCCGGCCCGCCTCGATCACGGGCGTCGGCGACGCATATGAGTTGAACGGATGGCAAAATTGCGGCTCGGCCACGCGGAACAAAACCAGATCGCGCACAACCGCCCCGGTTTCCTTGTTCACACAAACCAGGGACAGCTCCCCGCCTTTGTCCGTCGCGGTCGTGACCCACACCTGATCGCCCCAAACCACCGGCGACGACCACGCCTTCCCCTGAATCGCCGTCTTCCATTTCACGCGGTCGCCCTCGCCGAAGGTCAGCGGCAACTCCGTCGCCGCCGCGTGGCCGTCACCGGCGGGTCCGCGAAACTGCGGCCACGACTCGCCCGCGTGCACCGCGGCGAGGAAAAATCCCGCCACCGATAACACAGCCGCGGCCGACCGAGGACCAAACAACGACGCAGGGGAGAAGCGGGAGGTAAACATGGGGTGGGCCTCCATGCGAAGGGCACCGCGCGCTCCCGACAATCCCGAAAACACCCTTCGCGCCGGTTTCACCTTCCCGACGCCGGGGCCGCGCCCGGCCGGCCGGGACCTTTCGCGCGGGCTTGCGCCGCGGCCTCCGCCCCGCGAGTTCGCTCCGCCCCGCCCTCCCCGCCTAAGCCGGAAAAAAATCATCCTCGCCCTCGACCAAGGCACCACCTCGTCGCGCGCCCTCATGTTCGAGCATCGCGGACGCATCCGCCCCGCCGCGCCCGGAAAGACTCACGGCGCCGGGCCTCCGCATTTTCCGCTCCCGCTCCGTAACTTCGCGAGTTGTGTCCCGACCCGCGACCGCTACGGTCCCGCCCACTCGCCTACATGAAGTTCGTCCGTCTCGCGCTCCTCCTGCTCGCCCCTGTCGTCCGCACTCCCGCGGCCGAGCCCGCCCCACCGGAAAAATCGCGCCCCGCCACCCCGGCGGACACCACCGACTCCACCCCCGCGCCAGCCGCCCGCACCACCCCCAAAGCCCCCGCCACCGGCACGGCCAATTCAGCCGCGCGCCCGAACTCCGACCCCGCTTCCGCCGCGCCCCAGACCAAGGCCGCCGTCAAGTCCGCCCCCGCCACTCCGGCCCCCGCGAAAAGAACCGAGCCGACAAAAGCCGCCGGCCGCGACGCCGCGAAGGACTCCTTTAACATCGAAGAGCTCCGCGAAAAAGCCGCCAACGGCAACACCATCGCCCAATACAACCTCGGTCTGGCCTACGCCCAGGGCCTCGGCGTGCCCGTCAATCTGCCCGAAGCCTACGTCTGGCTCTCGCTCGCCTCCGAAAAAGCCACCACCGGCAAGGCCTTCGAACGCCTCATCGGCAACATGTCCAACGCCCAGGTTTCCGAGGGCAACAAACAGCTCGTCGTCGTCCGCGATCCCGCCAACGCCACCGTCATCGCCAACCTCCCGCTCGCCAACCCTTCCCCCGCCCCCTCCGCCGCCGATTCCGTCGCCCCCCCGGTTCTGCCGATGCCGGACACCCCGCCCGACGAGATCGTCCCGCTCTTCCGCCCCACCCGCACCGTCGCCGAGATCGCCGCCGAAATCGCCGCCGCGCAGGCCGCCGCGAACCCTGGCTCCACCGCTCCCGCTTCCGGCCCCGGCTCACGCGACAATCCCTCCGCCCCCGGGCGCACCGCAGCCGATGGCGCCCTGCCCTCCGCCCCCGGAACTGCCGCGGCACCGCCCGCCGACGGCTCCGCCCCGGAGAATGCCGCCGCCCCCGCCGCCCCGCGCGCCACCGCCCCCGCGGTCATCGTCGCCGGCGGCGGCATCCCCCCCGAAGCCGCCCAGCGCCAGCTCGAAAAAATGGCCGTCATCATCAACAGCAAGGGACTCCTCCCACCCGACCGCTCAAGCCCCGCCAAACCCGCCGCCCCACGCCCCGCCCCGCGCAACCGCATCGACCTCGACCCCGATGCCCAGCCCCCCGCCTCCGCCGAGGACCTGAAGCCCGACCAAGGCTCCGCCCACCTCCTTTCCGAAATCGACAAAACCCAGAAAGACGCCGACACCCCGCGCCACGTCAACGACACCCGCCGCGGGCTCGCCGACAGCTCCGTTCCCGAGTCCACCCCGCCTGCCCCCGCCGCCGCTCGGCGTGCACCCCCTGCAACCGGCACCGGTGCCCCGCGCACGATCGCCCTCCCCGCCAACGCCGGCGCCACCGCCATCGACGCCCTGGCCGCCAGGCCCGGCGCCCCCGAAGCGAAGTCGGCTGCTCCCTCGTCTGCCGGCCCCGCCCCGAACCGCGCATCCGCCCGCTCCCAAGATGGGGCGTCGTCGCCCCCCGGCTCCGCCATCGCCGCCTCCGCGCCCGCCGCCTCCCGTGCCCCGGCCTCCGCCTCCGCGGCCGCCGGCAAAACCCCGGAACTCGCCCGCGCCGAAACCGCCCTCGCCGAGCAATCCCGCGCCCTCTCCACCGCCCGCGCCGAGGCCGAGAAAACCCGCGACACCCTCGCCACGCGCCTCAATCAAACCCAAGCCGCCCTCTCCGCCGAAATCGCCGCACGCACCCAAGCCCTCCAGGCCGCCCAGACCACCGCCGCCGAACTCGCCCAGGCCCGCGCCCGCATCGACGACCTCACCGCCCGCGTCGGCACCAACGCCGCCCCCCGCACCGACGTCGACGCCACCCGCTTCCGCTCCGAACTCGCCGAACTTCGCACCCAACTCGACCGCACCACCACCGCCCTCACCACCCGCCTCGACCAAACCGAAGCCAGCCTCACCGCCAAACTCTCCGCCGCCGCCAGCACGTCCTCCGCCGCCGCGCGCTCCGCCGACCTCTCCGCCAAAGCCACCGTCGCGGCCGAAACCGCGGCCCTCACCGCCAACGCCCAACTCGCCGACCTCCGCGCGCAACTCGCCACCGCCTCCGCCCAGGCCGCCGCTTCCTCCGCCGCCGCCGCCGCCAACGCCTCCGCCCTCGCCGACGCGCTCGCCAAAGTCGATGCGCTCACCACCGAAAAAATCCGCACCGCCGAGCAGATCGCGAAAGCCTCCCTCACCACCGCCGAATTCATCGCCAAATTCGCCGCGGAAAAAGACACCCTCGCCGCCCGCCTCGCCCGCCTCGAATCCGACCGCCAAGCCGCCTTGTCCGCCGCCGCCGCCATCACGGAGGACGCCCGCCAACAACTTTCCACCCTCTCCGCCGCAGCCGCCACCGCCACCACCCAGGCCCGCGAGCTCGACGACACTCAACGCGCCCTTGCCGCCGCCCAAGCCCTCGCCGCCCGCGCCACCGCCGAAAACGAATCGCTCGCCGCCCAGCTCCGCGCCGCCCAAACCGCCACCACCGCCGGCCTCACTGACGCCCGCTCCGAGGCCTCGGCCACCACCGCTGCCCTGCACCGCGCCGAAGCGTCCCTCGCCGCCGAAAAATCCCAGACCGCATCCCTCGGCGAAAAACTCGCCGCCACCGCGTCGGCCCGCACCGCGGCCGAGCAAAAACTCCGCGCCGCCACCGCCTCCGCCGACACCCTGGCCGCCCAACTGAAGTCCCTCCAGTCCGCCGGCGAATCCGCCCGGGCCCGCGCCCTCACCGACGACGCCACCCGGGCCGACACCCTCGCTCAGGCCCAGGCCGCCCTCACCCAACTCACCCGGGAAAAAGACGTGCTCGCCGCGCGCCTCGCCAAAGCCGAATCCGACCTCGCCACCACCGCCTCCCTCCAGTCCGCTGCCACCGCCGAAACGTCCGCCGCCGCCACCGCACTCGCCGCCGAACAATCCCAGGCCGCCGCCCTCGCCGCCGATCTCGCCGCGAAGACCGCCGCCCTCACGCAACTCTCCACCGACCTCGACGTCGCCCGCCGTGCCCTCGGCGAAACCGGGACCACAGCCGCCGCCGAACTCTCCGCCTTGCGCACCCAGCTTCAGACCCTTGAATCCGACCGCGCCACGGCCGCACAAATCCTCGCAAAATCCGAAGCCGCCGCCGCCTCCTCCGCCACCGATCTCGCCGCCGCCCAAGCCGCCCGCTCCGCCCAAGCCGCGGCCCTCGCCGCCCTCTCCGCCGAAAAAGACGCCCTCGCCACTCGCCTCACCCAAGCCGAGTCCGCCGCTCTCACCACCGGCGAAGCCCAGACCCAGGTCGCCACCCTCGCCCTCGAACTCGCAGAGGCCCGCACCGCGCTCGCCGCCGAAAAAGCGCGAGCCGCCGAGCTCGCCTCCGCCGCCGCGGCCCAGACCGAAGCCCTCGCCCAACTCGCCGCCGAAAAAACCTCGCTCGCCACCCGGCTGGGGCAGACCGAGTCCGCCCTCTCCGCCACCACCGCCAAATTCGCCTCGGTCGATCACGCCGCCCGCGCAGAATCGGCCGGCGCCTCCACCGCCCTGAAAAAACTCGAAACCTCCCTCGCCGCCGAAAATTCCCGCGTCGCGGCTCTCACCCAAGACCTTTCCGCCGCCCAGTCCGCCCTCACCGCCGCGAAAAACTCCGCCACGGCCGACTCCGCCACGCTCGCCGCAACGCACACCCGCGAACTCGCCGCCCTCGGCAAAAAACTCGCCGCCACCTCCGCCGCCCGCGATCTCGCCGAGGAAAAACTCCGCGCCGCCGCCGCCGCGGCCGCCGCGCTCACCTCCCGGACCGCCGACCTCGCCCAAACGGACGCCGCCCAAACCGCGGCCCTCGAAAAATCGAACACGGCCGTCGCCCAATTGACCGGCGAAAAAGCGACGCTTACCGCCCGCCTCACCCAAACCGAATCCGCCCTCGCCGCCGCCGCGAAAAAAATCGACGCGCTGCAGTCCGCCACCGCCGCCGCCCAGACCGAAGCCCTCGCCCAACTCGCCGCCGAAAAAACCGCCCTCGCCGCCCGTCTCACCCAGGCCGAGTCCGCCGCGCTCAACACCGCCGAAGCCCACGCCAAAGTCGCCGCCCTCACCACCGAACTCACCGCCGCCCACCACGCCGCCGCCGCGCAGGAGCAATCGACCCGCGTCGCCGCCGAAAAAACCGCGCTCCTCACCGCCCAACTCCAGACCGCCCAAGCCGCCCAACTCGCCGCCGAATCCGCCGCGCAAACCGCCGCCACCGCCCAGGCCGATGCCGCGAAAAACGCCGCCGCCCTCGCCGCCCACCACACCCGTGAAATCACCGCCCTGAACCAAAAACTCGCGGCTCTCTCCGCTGACCTGTCCGCCCAATCCGCCCAGACCGCGGACACTGCGGCCCAGGCCAAGTCCCGCGCCCAACTCGCCGCGCAGGCCGAGCAAGCCAACGCCGCCCTCCGCGGCCAATTCTCCGCTCTCACCGCCGAACTCACCGCCGCCACCGC
>CAJAYO010000623.1 GCA_903948415.1 uncultured Opitutia bacterium
CGTCGGCGACGCACTCAATGGAGTGGCCGTCGCGGGTCAGGGCGATGCGCGCCACCTCGCGGAGATCGCGGAGGTCTTCCGCATAGAGAATGCGCAGGACCCTTCCTCGGCGGGCGGGTTCGTTGGGCGGCGGCACAGGCAGGGAAGGCGACGCCGCTATGTTGTCGCGATTGATCGGGAATTACACGCTCCGTGCGGCGAAAAATACGCTAATAAATGGGGACGGGCGGGTGGTTGTCGGGGCTCTGCCGTCGGTGTATCCGGCCCGGGCGATGAGGCCGAGAAGAGCGCGGCGCAGAGGCGATCGTCTACTCGAGGCCGCGGCGGCGGAGCAGCGGTTTGATGTCGGGCTCGGCGCCGGTGAAGTTGCGGAAGAGCGTCATCGCCTCGTCGCTGCCGCCGCGGGAGAGCAGGGTGGCGCGGAAGTGGTCGCCGTTCTGGCGGGTGAGGCCGCCGTGGGAGGTGATCCAGTCGACGCTATGGGCATCGAGGACTTCGCTCCAGAGGTAGGAGTAATAACCCGCGGAATAGCCGCCGGCGAAGGCGTGGGAAAAATAGGTGCTGCGGTAGCGCGGGGGCACGGGCGCGAAATCGACGCCGGCTTTTTTCAGGGCGGCGGCTTCGAACGCGAGCACGCCGTCGGGGCCGGGCACTTCGTCGGGCTTGAGCTGGTGCCAGGCCTGGTCGAGCAGGGCGGCGGCGAGGTATTCGGTGGTCTTGAAGCCCTGGTTGAACTTGGCGGCGGCGGCGACCTTCGCGAGCAACGCGGGCGGCAGCGGGGCGCCGGTCTGATAATGTTTGGCGTAGTGGGTGAGCACCTCGGGCCAGGTGGCCCACATTTCGTTCACCTGCGAGGGATATTCGACGAAGTCGCGCGGGACGCTGGTGCCGGCGAAGCGGGGATACTTCACCGCGGAGAACATCCCGTGCAGGGCATGGCCGAACTCGTGGAACAGCGTGTTGACCTCGTCGTGGGTGAGGAGCGTGGGCTCGCCGGCGGGCGGGCGGGGGATGTTGAGGTGGTTGCCGATGACGGGCTTGGTGCCGAGGAGGCCGGACTGGGGGACGTAGGCGTTGGCCCAGGCGCCGCCCCTTTTCGTCGGCCGCGCGTAGAAGTCGCCGAGGAAGAGCGCGAGGGGCGAGCCGTCGGCGTTGAAGACCTCGAAGGTGAGCATGTCGGGGTGGTAGCCCTTGAGGTCGGGGCGTTCCTGGAAGGTGATCCCGTAGAGTTTGGTGGCGGCGTAGAACACGCCGTCAACCAGCACGCGGCGCAGTTCGTAGTAGGGCCGGAGCTGGGACTCGTCGAAGGCGTAGCGGGCCTGCCGGACTTTTTCGGAATAGAGGTCCCAGTCGCAGGCGGCGACGGTGAAGCCGCCGTTTTCGCGGTCGACGATGGCCTGCATGTCGGCGGCCTCCTTGCGGGCGTTGGCCACGGCGGGCGCGGCGAGCTGGGTGAGGAGGCGGTTGACGGTGTCGACGGTGCGGGCGGTCTGTTCTTCCAACTGGAGGGCGGCGTGGGTGGCGTAGCCGAGGAGCTGGGCGCGTTCGGCGCGGAGGCGGGCGAGGGCGGCGACGGTGGCGCGGGTGTCGAATTCGCCGCCGCGGCTGCCGCGGGCGAGCGAGGCCTGCATGAGGCGTTCGCGCACGGCGCGGTTGGTGAGCCGCGTGAGCGGGGGCTGGCCGCTGGTGTTGGTGAGGCCGAGGGCGAATTGTCCGTCGCGGCCGGCGGCTTTCGCGGCGGCGGCGGCCGCGGCGACGGCGGCGTCCGGGAGGCCGGCCAGTTCTTCGCGCGTGGCGACGAAGACGAGGGAGGCGTTGATTTCGTGGAGGACGCGCTGGCTGAATTCGGTGGAGAGTTTGGCGAGTTCGGCGTTGAGGGCGCGGAGCTTGGTTTTGTCGGCCTCGCCGAGTTTGGCGCCGCCGCGGACGAAGTCTTTGTAGTAGCGGTCGAGCAGGCGGTCGGATTCGGGATCGAGGGCGAGGGAGGCGCGGGCCGTGTGCAAGGTTTGGAGACGGGCGAAGAGGGCCGGGTTGAGGCGGATGGCGTCGCGGTGGGCGGCGAACTTGCCCGCCATCTCGCGCTCCAGTTTTTGGAGGGTGGGATTGGTGTCGGCGCCGGTGAGAATGCCGAACACGCCGGTGGCACGCTTCAAGGTTGCGCCTGATCGTTCGAGGGCGACGACGGTGTTTTCGAGGGTCGGCGCGGCGGGGTTGGCCG
Source organism: uncultured Opitutia bacterium (assembly GCA_903948415.1). Taxonomy (GTDB): domain Bacteria; phylum Verrucomicrobiota; class Verrucomicrobiia; order Opitutales; family Opitutaceae; genus GAS368. Next base: position 2,219 of record CAJAYO010000623.1, read on the forward strand.
TGAGGGCGGCGATTTCCTGAAGTTCCTCGGCCATGCCCTGGGCGAAGGCGGGGGCAAAGTGCTCGTTCTTGATCTGGGCGAACGGCGGCAGCTGATACGGCAGGGTGCTCTCGGTGAGGAGCGGGTTGGACGGGGCGGGGGGCTGGGCAGGCATGCGGACGGAGAGGGCGAAGGTGAGGGCGGCGAGGAGCAGGGTCCGGTGGGCCGGGCGCCGGACCAGGGGGAGAAGGGGGGATTTTGGCATGCGTTCCACCGTGCGGTGCTTGCCCGCGCTGGCAAGTCAACTGGCGGCGGCGGCGGAGGGAGTTGGGCGTTGCGCCCGGGGGCCGGGCGGGTAGCAAAAGCCGATGAACAAATTTTTGCGCGCGTGGCGGTGGATCGGGTGGGCGGGGTGCTGCGGCTGGCTCGTGGCCGGCGCGGCGGAGGCGGACCGGTGGCTTTGGCTCGAGGAGATCGACGGCCCCAAGGCACTCGACTGGGTGAAGGCGCACAACGAGGCGACGGAGCGGACGCTGACGGCGACGCCGGACTACGCGGCGCTTTACCGTGACGCGCTGGCCGTGCTCGATGCGGCGTCGCGGGTCCCCGACGTCGTGCAACGCGGCGGTTATCTCTACAATCTTTGGCAGGATCGCGATCATCCGCGCGGGCTTTACCGGCGCACGACGCCCGCCGAATTCCGGCGGGCGGAGCCGAAGTGGGAAACGGTCCTCGATGTCGACGCGCTGGCGAAAACCGAGGGCCGGCCGTGGGCGTTTGGCGGCGCGGTCTGGTTGCCGCCGGAGAACCGGCGCTGTCTGATCCGCCTGGCGCCCGGCGGCGGCGATGCGGTGGAGGTGCGCGAGTTCGACGCGGAGCAGAAGGCCTTTGTGGCGGACGGATTTTTCCTGCCGACGGCGAAGTCGCGGGTCGCGTGGCGCGACGCCGACACGCTGTATGTGGCGACGGACTTCGGGGCCGGTTCGCTGACGAAATCGGGTTATCCGCGCAGCGTGAAGCGGTGGACGCGCGGCACGCCGCTGGCGGCGGCGGTGGTGGTGCACACGGGCGCCGCAGGCTCGGTTTCGACCGAGGCCCGGCGCGTGCGGGCGAAGGAAGGCGACCTGGATCTGGTGAGCGAGGGGCTGACCTTTTGGACGCAGCAGCACTATCAGATTCTCGAAGGGACCTTGCGGCCGCTCGCGTTGCCGCCGACGGCGCGGATCGTGGGCGGGTTTCGCGGGCGGCTGGTGCTGTGGTTGAAGGAGGACTGGCGGACGGGCGGCGTGCTGTATCCGAGCGGGGCGGTGCTGGTGGCCGACGCCGCGGCGTTGCGCGGCGAGGCGGGGCGCATCGAACAGGTGGTCGAGCCGACCGCGCACTCGGTGGTGAAAGGGGTCCAGCCGACGCCCGCGGGAATTTTGGTCGCGGCGCTCGATGACGTGCGCGGGCGGCTCCTGCGGTTCACGCCCGGGGCGGCGGGTGCCGCCGGTTGGACGCGGACGACGGTGGCGTTTCCGGACCACGGGGCGATCGACATCAAGACGACGGACGACGAGAGCGGCGACGCGGTGGTGGAATTCCAGTCGTTTCTCACGCCGCCGTCGCTCTACGCGGTGACGGCGGGCAGCGACGAGCCGGTGTTGTTGAAGTCGCAGGCGCCGGCCTTCGACGGCGGGCGGTTTGAGGTGGCGCAATATTGGACGGCGTCGGCGGACGGGACGCGGGTGCCGTATTTCGTCGTGATGCCGAAGGGGCTGAAACGCGACGGCACGGCGCCGACGTGGATGTTTTCGTATGGCGGTTTCGAGAATGCGCTGACCCCCTCCTATTCGGGGTCGTATGAGAAACTGAGCGGCGCTTATGGGAAGCTGTGGCTGGAGCGCGGCGGGGTCTTTGTGCTCGCGAACATCCGGGGCGGCGGCGAGTTCGGCCCGGCCTGGCACACGGCGGTGCTGAAGGAAAATCATTACAAGTGCTTCGAGGATTTCGAGGCGGTGGCGCGCGATCTGGCGGCGCGGAAAATCACGTCGGCGGCGCACCTCGGGATCGAGGGGCGCAGCAACGGCGGGTTGCTGGTGGCGGCGACGATGCTGCGCCAGCCGGGCCTTTACGGCGCGGTGGTGTGCGGCAACCCGCTCGTCGACATGCGGCGGTATCACAAGCTGCTGGCCGGGGCGAGTTGGGTGGCGGAATACGGCGATCCGGACGTGCCGGAGCAGTGGGCGTTTCTGGAGCGCTACTCGCCGTATCAGCGCGTGCAGGCGGGTGGGAAGCTGCCGCCGGTGATGTTCTACACCTCGACGCGCGACGACCGCGTGCATCCGGGGCACGCGCGAAAAATGGCGGCCAAGATGGAGTCGCTGGGCCACGCGGTGGAGTATTACGAGAACACCGAGGGCGGACACCACGGCAGCGTGACGAACGAGCAGCTCGCGACGCGGCTGGCGCGGACGTATGCGTTTCTGTGGGCGAAGCTGCGGTGACGGGGGAGCGGCGGCTGCTGGAGCCGCAGGGCGGCCGGCTTTCAGATTCGGCGCGGGGCCGAGCAAAGCGCGGGGAGCGGAGGCGAGGTTGTCGTTGCGGTGCGACGGAGGACGTGACTCGTTGGTTTCAGCGCGGGAAATTTCCGCCGGCAGTCCTTTTCCTTTCCAATGACTTCACGCCTTATTCTCCTGGTGGCGACGCTGGCCGTCGCCGTTTCGACGTTTGCCGCCGAGCAGAAACCGTTCGCGCTCTGGCCAGGGAAAGTGCCGGGGGAGACGAAGGAACTTCCGCCCGAGGGCGACATGACGAAGCCGACGGATCGCCCGGTCGCGGGCAAAGCGGTCGTGCGGCTGGGCCAGGTGGCGAATCCGACGCTGACGGTCTACTCGCCCGCGGCGGGGAAAAACACGGGGGCGGCCGTGCTCGTGTGTCCGGGGGGCGGCTACAACATCCTCGCGTGGGATCTCGAGGGCACGGAAATCTGCGAATGGCTGAACTCGCTCGGCGTGACGGGCGTGCTC
>CAJAYO010000624.1 GCA_903948415.1 uncultured Opitutia bacterium
CTCCCGCCTCCGGCCCCGCTGGGAAAATTTGGACAACGGCTACGACCTCTTCCCCGAAGCGCAATCCGACCGCGCCCGCCTCGACCCCAAGAGAGCGCGCGCCCGCGGAATCGAGTTCCTCCTCGCCGGACGCACGGGCCCACGCCTGACTTGGAACGCCTCCTACGCCCTCGCCCGCACGGAAGAATTGCTCGCCGGCCGCTGGACCCCGCGCTCCCGCGACCAACGCCACACCTTCTACGCCGATGTCACCTACGCGCCCAATCCGCGCTGGCAGTTCAGCACGTCCTGGCAATTCCACACCGGCTGGCCCGCGACCGACATCGTCTATTCGCTCGCCACCCTCACCAACGGCCGCCGCGTCCTCGTCTCCGCCAACACCGTCCCCTACAACCTGCGTCTCCCCGACTATCACCGGCTCGATCTCCGCGCCACCCGCCGCTTCAAACTCTCCCGCGGCGAGCTCCGGGTGTTCATCGACGTGTTCAACGCCTATGATCGCACCAACTACGTCAGCTACGACCATCGCGTGACGGTCACCGGCACGCAGATCACCGACGTGCGCAAACCCCGCGACCAACTCCCGCTCCTGCCGAGCGCCGGCGTGAGCTGGGAATTCTGACGATCTTTCCGGCCACGAGATTCCGCCTAATATCTCGCGGCCGAGTGTTTCCAAAAGCCCGTTCGCCCGTCTTGACTGCTTCCATGGCTTCTCCCCCCAAGAAAACCACACCCCTCCGATTTATCATCCGCCTCGTGATCACATTGGCCGTGCTGGGCGGGGCAGTGTGGGGCGGGCGGGCCTTGTGGAAGCAGATCGGCCCGGGTCTGTTTGGCACGAAGCGCGAGGCGAAAATCCCCACCTCGACCGTCAAGGTGGCCAACATCGCCGAAGAAATCGTGGCCGTCGGCCGCCTCCGCGCCGTTTTCTCCACCGAACTGCGCGCCGAAATCAACGGCCGCATCATGAAGATCTCCGTGACCGATGGCGAACCGGTGAAACGCGACCAGGAACTCCTGCGCCTCGACCAGCAGGATATCCTCACCCAGATCCAGGAGTCCGACCGCAACATCGAAGCCTCCAAACTCAAAGCGCTGCGGGCGAAACGCGAATTCGACCGCCAAAAAGATCTGAAAGCCCGCGAGCTGGTCACGACCAAGGATTTTGAGGAAACCCGGACCACCTTGTCGTTGGCCGAAAATGAGGCCGCCATCTACGAGGCGCGCGCCGCCAACCTCCGCGACAAACTCACCAAGACCGTCCTGCGCGCCCCCCACGACGGTACGCTCCTCCTCCGCGACCTGACCGAGGGCCAGCTCATCACCAGCGCCGCGGCGCAAAACGGCGGCACGCTCCTCGGCGAAGTCGCCGACCTCAGCGCCCTCATGGTCCGCACCAACATCAACGAAATCGATGTCGCCCGCCTCAAGGTCGCCGATGTCGCCCGCGTCCGCGTCGATTCGCTCCGCAACATGATGCTCAACGGCGAAATCAAGCGCATCGCCACCGTCGCCACCGAATCCGTCGGCGACCGGACCCGCGTTTTCCCGGTCGATGTCGTCGTCGACGAGACCGATCCGCGCCTCCGCCCGGGCATGTCCGCCACCGTCATGTTCACCCTCGCCCACGTCGAAAACGTTCCGGCCGTTCCGCTCTCCGCCGTCTTTTCCAACGCCGACTCCGTGCGCTATGTTTTCGTGCAAAAGGGCGAGTCCTTCGAGGTGCGCGGCATCGACATCGGCATCGTCGACACCCGCCGCGTCCAAATCATTGCCGGATTGGCCGTCGGGGAAGCGGTCGCCTTGATGCGCCCGCTCGAATACACCGGCGAAATCCCCATCGCCAAGCCCACCGCCCCCCTGAAGGCCCGCGTCAAACGCCGGACCGGTTCCTGATCGTCCGCGCATGAAACTGTTGACGATGGGTATTGCCAGCGGATGGAACGAAGTCCTCGCCCACAAACTGCGATCCTTCCTCACCCTGTTCGGCATCGTCCTCGGCGCCGCCGCCCTCGTCGGCATGCTCGGCGTCGTCAAGGGCCTCCTCCGCGGCTGGGAGACGATGATCTACGAGACGGGCGGCATCGAACGCATCAGCGTGTGGTCCCGCCCCGCCCCCGAGGCCCAGCGCGAACTCGCCAAGCTTTCGCCCGGTCGCACCATGAACGACGTCGACGCGATCATCGATGCCGTCCCCCTCGCCCAACGCGTCACGGCCGAAGTCACCATCCCGGGCGGCGGCCGCATCTATTATCAGGGCCGGGCCACCGGACAAAATGTCCGCGGCGTCCTGCCCGCCACGTTCATCATGGACCGCTTCGACGTCCAGATGGGCCGGTTGATCGGCGACCTCGACAACGAACTGCAGACCCAGGTCGTCGTGCTCGGCGCCTCGGTCGTCGACCAGCTTTTCCCCCGCGGCATCGACGCCCTCGACCGCGTGGTCACCATCAACAGCCAGCCGTTTACCGTCGTGGGTGTCCTGCGGGAATATCAAACGAACCTCGGCGGCGGAGGCGGCTACAGCTCCAAAAACTCCGCGGTGTTCATCCCGCTCACCACGCTGCAAACGCTGTTTCGCCTCGATGAAAACGTCGACACCCTGAACGTGAAGGTCGCCGACGTCGCCGACATTCCGCTCGTGATGGACCAAATTGCCAACGTCCTCACGCATACCCACCGCGGCATTCAGGACATCCGCTTCGAAACCCGCGAAGACCTTCTCCAGCGCTACGAGGAAACCCGCCGCAGCTACGTCGTCTCGCTCGGCGGCGTCGCCATCATCGGCCTCATCGTCGGCGGGATCGGCATCATGAACGTCATGCTCGCCTCAATCAACGAGCGCGTCCGGGAGATCGGTGTCCGCCGCGCCCTCGGCGCCACCCGCCGCAACATCCTCGTGCAGATCCTCGCCGAAACCATCACCCTCGCCATCGCCGGCGGCATCATCGGCATGGTAGCGAGCATCGGCCTCATCAAACTCCTCCAACAGGTCGTCGTGGCGGCCAACCGCCCCGAACTTTCCCCCGCCGCCCTCGTCATCGGCGTCGTCTTCAGCGGCTTCGTCGGCATCGCCGCGGGCTTCTACCCGGCCCTCCGCGCCTCGCGCCTGAGTCCCGTCGAAGCCCTGCGCTCCGACTGATCCGGGCCCCGCCCCCGGCGCCGCCCCGCCCTCACACCAGGTTCACCGGATCGACATCGAGCACCTGCGTGATGTCGTCGGGCCACGCGAAACCCGCGCGGAGCTTCGCCAGTTCCGGCACCACCTTCGTCACTGCGTTCGTGAAATACCAAAGCTGCCACCGGTATTCGTCCTTGATCTTTTCGATCGGGGAAGCCGACGGCCCGCGTAACTCGACGCGCTCGCCGAGCGTTTTCTCGACGAGCTTCGCCCACTGCTCCGCGAAAAATTTCAGTTTCTCCGGATTGGGTCCCCGAAAGAGATGGTGGATCAGGTGCCGGTACGGCGGATAACAAAAATCCTTCCGGACCTTGAGCTCCGAGGCGGCAAAGCCCGCGAAATCCGCGTGCCGCGAAAACTGGATCGCCTCCGCCTGCGGCGTAAACGTCTGCACCACCACCTCGCCCGCCCGGTCGCCGCGGCCCGCCCGGCCCGCCACCTGCACCAACAGTTGGAACGTGCGCTCGTTGGCGCGAAAATCCGGCACGTGCATCGACATGTCCGCATCGACGAGCCCCACGAGCGTGACATTCGGAAAATCGAGCCCCTTGCCGATCATTTGCGTGCCGACGAGCACATCGATTTTCCCGGCGCGGAACTGCGCGAGCACTTCGCGAAAGCGGTTCTTCTTCGACATCGTGTCCGTGTCCATCCGCTCGATTTTCGCCCGCGGCAGCACCCGCCGCACCGCCTCCTCGATCCGCTGCGTGCCCAGCCCTTTCCACCGGATTTCCGGCGCCGCGCACTTCGGGCAGCGCAGCGGCGCCGCCTTCTGCGCTCCGCACAGATGGCACCGCAACGTCTCGTCCGAGCGATGGTAGGTCAGCGCAATGCTGCAATGGAGACACTCCTCCGAGTGCCCGCATTTCGTGCACAACATCGACGACGAATAGCCGCGGCGATTGATGAACAAAATCGTCTGCTCCCGCTTCTCGAACCGGGCCTGCATCGCGTTGACGAGCTTGCCCGACAGCAGCGGCAGCGAGCGCTGCTTCATCGCCTCGATCCGCAGATCGACAATGTCGATGTGCGGCAGCTTGCGCGAATCGACCCGCTGCTTCAGTTCGACCAGCCGGTATTTCCCCGTCTGCGCGTTGAGAAAACTCTCGAGCGACGGCGTCGCGGAGCCGAGCAGACACACGGCGCGGTTGATTTTCGCCCGCATCACCGCGACGTCCCGCCCGTGGTAGCGCGGCGTCTCGTCCTGCTTGTAGGCCGGTTCGTGTTCCTCATCGACGACGATGAGCCGGAGGTTCTGCACGGGGGCGAACACCGCCGAGCGCGCGCCCACCACCACCTTCGCCTCGCCCGTCGCCAGCGCGAGCCAGCCGTCGAGACGCTCGCCCTCGCTGAGATGGCTGTGCCACACCACACACCGGTGTCCCGGCGCGATGGCCTCCAGCCGCGACCGCAGACGCGCCACGGTTTGCGGCGTGAGCGCCACTTCCGGCACGAGAAACACCACGCCGCCGCCCGCCTTCAGCGCCGTGTCGATGGCGCGCAAATAGACCTCCGTCTTCCCCGAGCCGGTGATGCCGTGGAGCAGCGTCACGCCAAATTTCGCCTCGCCGAGCGTCGCCGTCATGGCGTCCACCGCGGCCTGCTGCTCGGGGTTGAGCGCGTGCGGCTGCGACGCCACGAGTTCCCCGGACGAATGGTCGTCGTCGTAGGCGATGCGCTCGATCCGCTGCGTTTCCTCCCGCAGGACCCCGCGTTTCACCAACGCCGCAGCGACCGCCGCCGTGACGTCGAGCCGCGCCAGCACGAGCGATTTTTTCTGCGGGCGAAACTGCTGTTCCATGAAGCGGTAAAGCCGCGCCTGCTGCGGCGCCCGTTTCTCCAGCCCGGCCAGCTCCTCCGGCGCGAGCCGCTGCGCCAGCACCAGCTGCTTCTCCTGCTTCAGTCCCGCGCCGTTGCGCACCGCGGCCGGAATCATCGTCTCAATGATACTGTCGAGCCCGCACGCGTAGTAACCGGACATCCACCGCGCGAGCTGGAGCAAATCCGGCGGCAGCGCGGGAAACGGATAGACGACCTGCGCCACCGCCTTAAGCCGCTCGACCGGAAAATCCACCGGCGCCCCCACTTCGCCCACGATGCCCAGCCGCAGCGTGGGGCCGATCGGCACACGCACCAGCGAGCCCACGCCCACCGCACTGCCCAGCGTCTCCGGCACGCGGTAGTGCAGGACCTTGTCGAAACCGGCGAGGGGGTGGACACCAACGAACATCCGCCCACTGTGCGCGGAGCGGTGACTCGCCCGCAACTCCGACTTTGCGTCTCCGCGGGGATGGCCGAGCGTACCCGCGGGATTGACACCCCCGCCGCCCGCGGGAAACAGTCGCTCGTGAGCATCCCAGCGGCCCGCGAAAAATTCCGAAAGTTTCTTGTCCAAAAAGGTCTCCGCGCGACCAGCCAGCGCCTCGCCATCTTCGACGCGGCTTTCACGCTGGAGGACCATTTCACGGCCGAGCAGCTGCTCGACCACGCCCGCAAACTGGACGACTCCGTCTCGCGCGCCACCGTCTACCGCACCCTGCCGATCATGACCGACAGTGCCTTGCTCCGCGAAGTGGACATCGGTTCCGGCGAAAAATTTTACCGCCCCAACCGCGATGGCGGCACGACGCAGGTCGCGCAGGTCGTGTGTCTCGACTGCGACAAAATTTTCGAGATCAGCGCCCCGTTCATGGAATGGTATGGCAGCACGGTCTCGTCGAAAATCGGTCTCACCCCGGTCTCGCAACGCCTGCAGGTCAGCGCCCATTGCGACGCGTTCCGCCTGACCGGCACCTGCCCGCGGCGCGGGTGAGGCCGAACCAACCCATTTCTTCACCCGATGGCCAAGGAGCGCTCCCACGATCACGAATTTGAAATCCGCTTTTTCGAGTCGGTGCTCGGCCGCGATCCGGGCTACACGGAGGTCGTTGAGATTCTGGGCAGCCTCTACACGAAACACGGCCGCATCGCGGACGGGCTGAAAATGGACCGCCGCCTGGTCAAGCTCCAGCCGGCGAACGCCACCGCCCACTACAACCTCGCGTGCAGCCTCGCCCTTTCGCGGCGCAAATCCGACGCGCTGCGCTCCCTGCGCAACGCCATCGACCTCGGTTACCGCGATTTTGACTGGATGCAGCAGGACCCCGACCTCGAGGCGCTGAAGGCGCATCCCGAGTTCCTCTCGCTGCTCGACCAGCTCAAACCCCAGAGTTGACGCCGCCGCGGTCGTCGCTCACTTCAGCCCGAACAGCTGCTGCAGCACGGTTTCCAGGTCCTTCCCGGCCGTCCACGCCCCGCGGCGGCTCACGGCCAGCGTCCGGCTGCGCTGGCGTTTTTCGAGCTCCGCATTGACCTCGACCAAGCGCGGCTGCTCGAAGGGCAACCCGGCGGTCTCGGTCGCGTTGAGCGGTGTCCAGGCGAAGGGAATACCCGACCAGTTGAACTGGATCTCCCAACCCGCCACGAGTCCCAGCGGCGGCTCCTTCGTCAGCAGCGACGGGTAACGCAGCACAAAATCCGGCGTGCGCCGCGTCGCGATCCGCACCTTCACCGCGGTCTCCATTTTCGAAAAATAATCCTGCACCGTGTTGATGCGCCGCGAACGCCATTGGCTGAAGAAATCGAGCGGATCGATGCCCATCAGGTTCATCCCGTTCCAGAGACCGTGGTCATTGTGGCTCCCAAATTTCCGGCGTTCATACCACGACTGAAAATCGCGGGTCACCATCACCCCCATCTCAAAATGCACGTGCGCCCGCACCAACGGAATCGGCGTCGCACCCGAGCTGTGTCCCATCGTGCCGAGCACCTGGCTGCGCGCCACGCGACCGCCCACCGTCAGCCCCGGCGCAATACGCGCAAGGTGCGCGTAAAGGGAGTAGATGCCCGGCGTCACGTCGGGATGCTCGAGCACGACGTAGCGTCCGTAGTTGCTGTTCCCGGCCTTGGCGCTGATGTACCGCACCACTCCCGCCATCGACGCCATCACGTCGTCCGTCGGTTCGCCCCGGCGGTCACGGGCGAGCGCCCGGATGTCGAGCCCTTCGTGAAACTGGACCCCGCCGTTGCGCACCCCGCCGAACGTTCCCGACACCGGGTCGCCCGAACCGGCGTGTTGGACAAAATCACCGACCGGCTTTCCGTCCGCCCACGCCGAACTTGGGGTCGGCCAAGCGAGATCGAGGCGGTCGGCGCCGTGCGCGGCGAGGGCCAGCGCCGCCCACCCGAGACCGACGTGTGCACGCCATTTCATTTTCGGGCGGCCGCCCGTTGCACGGCGGCGGAGGTTTTCTTGAGATTCTCGACGAGTGCGGGCAGGGCCGCGTCCGGCACCTCCACGAACATCAGCACCGCGCCCTCGGCCAGCGGCCCCTCCATCCGCCGCGCGCCCACGGGCAGGTTGTTCAAAAACAGCACCAACCGCCGGCCCTGATTCGAACCGCTGACGCGATACAGGTCCCGCGCCGCCGCCGGTGTAAGCTGAAACATGAGACATTTCCCCAGCTCCACCTGCATCAGCTCCACGTTCACGATGTCACCCTCGGTCAGCACCGGCTTCGGCCCGACCATGACGCGCACACCGCTTTGCGGAAGCGTGGCACCGATCGTCCGGGCATCCGCCTCCTCCAGAAAAAAACGTGCGAGCGTCGGGGTGTAGTCCACCTTCTCCGCAGTCTGACAGCCTGCGAGCAGGAGGGCGAAACCGAGCAGGCTGACGGCTGTTTTGATCATGGATTCAGTTTTACGAGACGAACGCAGGACGCGGCGCCGGCCGCGCCGTCGCAGGCCTGCGCAAAAAAACCCCCGACCGGCGCGAACATCACGTTCATCAGACGGTTCACCGAATGCAACGGCGCACCCTCGCCCACGGCACCGAACGTCAGGCCGGCCCTCGTCCCGTCGCTCCCGCACACCGCGTCCGGCGCCCCGGCCTTCGCACCGACGCCCGTTTGCAGCCCGCGGGCCTGCTCCGCCGCCCGGGTATGCCCCGGACCCGGCGCAACGCGGAGCAACCGTGTGAGGCTTCTCATGCGACGGGCAACCCGGAGGAAAAAGCCTCCATCACTTCGGCTCCGACAGAATCGGCCAAGAGGCGCCCCCGGTCGGTCAGGCGCACCACCGGA
>CAJAYO010000625.1 GCA_903948415.1 uncultured Opitutia bacterium
AGACCTTGCGGGTGGAATCCGACACCGCGGCGCAGATTTCCGTCGTGGGAAACTGTGTCGCCAGATGCAGCGCGTGGGCAAACAGCGCGTCGCCCAGCAGCACCGCGGCGGTCGGGCCGAACTCGCGCGACGCGGTGCGCCGGCTCCGGCGGACATCGGCCTCGTCCATGATGTCGTCGTGCACCAGGGTGGCGAGGTGGACGAGTTCGACGACGGCGGCGACGCGCACCAAGTCGGGCGTGACGGTGGTCGGTCCGCGCCAGCCGCTGAGGAAAACGAGCGCGGGCCGGATGCGTTTGCCGGAGGTGTCGATGCAGTAGTCCGCCATGGCCCGGATCTCGGGCTCGAAGGAAGCGAGTTGGCCGCGCAGGAACCGGTCGAGTTCGGCCATGTGCGGCGCAAGCAGCGCGAACACGGGGGCGAACGCGTGGGTCTTGGCGGCGGTGGCGGGCGTGGCAGCGGGACTGCTCATGATTGGCCGGAACCTAGGTCGGTTTTTAAAAATGACCAATCAATAGTCGAAACATCGGCCCGCCGCCACCGGTGGCAACAGCCCCAACGATGCGCCGCCGCCCGACGCCCGCGGCCCGCAACCCGCACTGATCTTGCCGTACCGATACGGAAACGCAGCGGCGCAACGACTGCACCCTGACGGCTGCCGACGGAGCGCGGCAGCGCGGCGAGGGCGAGGCGAACGAGGGTCCCTGCAAAGGGCCGTTAGCCGGGCAATTCAGGCGGCGGTCGTTGCGGTACGTGGCGCCGCTGGGCCAGCACCGCGTGCGGTCGTCTGGCTGGATGCATCCGGCCGCGAAAGCGCGGCGACGGAAGGTCGAGACGCTCCTCGCCGGGGTCATCGTCGTAGAAGCGCCGGCGGCGCAGCCGCCGCCCGGGCACCTGCGCTGCCCGCCCGGCGGCGAGTTTGCACTCGTCCAGACGGGTAACCTCGCGCGCGGCCCGCCGACGGGCGCGCGGAAGCCGGACGCATGAAGGCCGCAAAGAAAGCCGCGCAAGGGGCCGACGGCGGCGTGGGGCGAGTTTCTCCAGGAAGACCCGCCGGCGGAAGCCGTGCGCGCACGCGCGGAAACCGGGCGCGCGCCGGCGGAAAAACGCGGCCGCGGCACGCGGCGGACAACGGCGGGGCCGCCCGCGCGACCTGCGCCGAGGCCGGCGCGACCGGAGAAGCCGCGCGGCGCGCGCCGCACCGCGATCCCCGGGCCAGCACCAAACGCATCAGGCGAAATCGCGCCGGGTCCGCACCGCGTTGCCGCCTGCCGCCGGCAGTCGCGGGCTTGTTCAACCGGAGTCGTGCGACGGCTGCGCGTCACCCAACCCTCCGGGTTCGGCTCTTCTTTCATCAGGGGAATTTCCCTTCTCTCCTCACTTGTAGCAATCGCGCTTCCTCGAACGAAAAATCTCCCTCGATCTCCATGCCGGATTTCAACTTCAAATTACGGAGGACATCTGCGCTCCCGGTCACAATCGCTCCCCAACCGATGTAATTTCCTGCCTCGTATCTGGTGAAGCGAATATTTCCGACTTCGTAACTTCCGGACGATGCGTCAGGGAGCAGGCTCGCAACGACAAGCAGAACGAGTGCTTTCGGCTCTTCACCATAACGCGTCTCACTCCACTTCACGAAGGCACTCGCATTGAACTGACCGCCGACCTCAATGCTTCTTTCTTCCGCTTTTCCCACATTGACGCGATATTCGCCGCGCTTGGTCGTCGTGATGCAGCCGCTGAGAAGTGCGGCTGCAACCAGCGCAATGAAGTGGAAAGTCTTCATGGTCTTCTGCCGAACCGTGTTATTCGGCTGCACTGAGTGCAGCTTTTGCCGGGAAGGTTGGGAAGCGGAGTTTGCGGTCGGCTTCAGAGGTAAAACGAGGCAGGGTGCAGCTTGTGGCGGTTGAGACCGATGCCGCGTAAAGCTGCGCTCGGCCGATGAGCCCCGAAACTGAAGCGGTGTCGTTTCCGGCGTGGAAATCTGCGCTCACGAACATGGGTTGGCCAGAGGCCCGGCAAGCGGAGTATCGACGGGAAATCCTCGCATTTTTGCATCTCTGCAAGGTCGGGAGGGCGCCGGCGACGATCATGCGGGTGAACGAGCAGTTGGCGGAAAGTGCGAGACAAAGTCCAAACTCAGCGCGGGTGCCGCTGTGGTGGTTTTTTCAGGCGGGGAAGCGCGGTCAGACCAGGCCG
>CAJAYO010000626.1 GCA_903948415.1 uncultured Opitutia bacterium
CGGAATTTCGCCACCTGCTCGATCGGCAGATCGTAGCCGCTCAGATGGAGCCAGCTGTAGAGAAACATGGAGCCGTGGCCGCCGGAGAGGACAAAGCGGTCGCGGTTGATCCAGCGCGGGCGGGCCGGGTTGTGCGACAGCGCGTGGCCGTAAAGCACGGCGCCGATCTCGGCGCAGCCGAGCGGGAGGCCAAGGTGCCCGGAGGAGCAGGCGTGCACGGCGTCGATAGCGAGGCCGCGGGCCTGGTTGGCTGCTTTGGCAAGGAGGAGCGTCTGGAGCGTCATGATGGGTGGGAAAAAAAGGTTATCACTAGAGCGCGGAGCGCTGACGGGGAAGCAGAATTTCGGCCGATGACCGACCATAAAAAAGCGAGCCTCGGGAGAGGCTCGCTTTCGAGAGGGACGCCGCGGGGGCGGAACTCAGCTGGCCGCAGGGGCGGCCGGAGCGGGGGCGGCCGGCGCAGCAGCCACAGCCGCGGCGGCAGCCGCGGCCTTTTCCGCGAGATGCTGGGCATGGATCTCGGCGGCGCGGTCCTTGACCTTGACGGCGACGGCGGCCTTGCCGGTGCGGCCGCGCAGGTAGTACAGGCGGGCCTTCATGTTCTCGGACTCGCGCTCGACCTCGACCTTGTCGATGTTCGGGGAGTTGACCGGAAAGACGCGCTCCACACCCTCGCCGTAGCTGATGCGACGGACGGTGAAGGACTCGTGGATGCCATGACCCTTCCGGGCGATGACGATGCCGGAGTAAATCTGGACGCGCTCTTTGTCGCCCTCGCGAACTTTCGTGTGCACGCGCACGCCGTCGCCGACTTTGAACGGCGTGATGTCTTTTTTCACCTGCGAAGCGGTGATTTCGGTAATGATCGGGTTCATGGCTGAGTTATTTGAGTAAATCTGGTCGGACCTGGCGGGTTTTTTCCACCTGTCGCGCGTGCCGCCACTTCTCGATTTCAGCATGGTTTCCAGAGAGCAGAACCTCTGGAACGGACATGCCCCGGAATTCGGCGGGACGCGTGTATTGAGGAAAGTCGAGCAACTTGTTGGTGAAGGATTCGTGCGTCAATGACTTTTCCTCGCCGAGCACGCCGGGGATGAAACGGGCGAGCGCATCGATGGCCACGGCGGCGGCCAGCGTGCCGTTGGTCAGCACGTAATCGCCGATGCTGATCTCCTGGTCGATCACGCGCTCGCGGATCCGTTGGTCAATGCCCTCGTAATGCCCGCTGAGAAAGATCAAGTGCGACTGCTGCGACAGCTCGCAGGCCAGCGCGGGCGACAGCGGCGTGCCGTCGGGCGTGAGATAAATCCGGCGGCAACCGGGTGTCTGCAGTTGCTCAATGGCCGCGAACACCGGCTCCGGCGTCATCACCATCCCGGCGCCGCCGCCAAACGGGCGGTCGTCGGCGCGCCGATGCTTGTCGGTAGACCACGCCCGCACATCGTGGACTTTCACCGCGAGATGCCCGGCCGCGATGCCTTTGCCCAAAATGCTCTCGGCGAGGAAGCCGTCGAGCATCCGCGGAAACAGCGTCAGGACATCAATCGTGAGCGGCATGGCGCGGGGGGCGGGGAAAAGGGCGAACGCGAGTGGCGCGCGGTCTAAACGAAAAATCGCCCGAGCCGCGAGGGCTGGGCGATTTGCTCGAAAAGAACGGAATCGCGAAGGCTTAGCTGGCGGCGGGAGCCGTCGCCGCGGGAGCTGCGGCCGTGGCCGCGGCGGTCCGGCGGGCCTTCTTGATCATGGAGTGCATCGTGTTGGTGGGCACCGCACCTTTGCTGATCCAGTAGTCGACGCGGTCGAGCTTGAGATGGATGGGATTGCCCTTGGTCTTGGGCGTGTAGGTGCCGAGGTTTTCCACGGGGTCGCCATCGCGACGTGAACGGGCCTCCATAACAACCACGCGATAGAGCGGCTGATGCACGGAGCCAACCTTGGTAAGACGAATTTTGAGAGCCATGACAGATGTTTTACGGATCGTTTCTTGCTTGGAAAAGCCGAGGACAACACCTGCGCCCCCCCACCCTGTCAAGCCCCGACTCCCATCGAAACACGCGTGCTCGCAAAAACATCGCCGCGGAGGCCGCGCGCGCCGTTCCCCGGAGCCTGCTGAAACCCAGCTCCCCAGGGCTTTCTTTCCGTTCACTGAAAAAACTCGCCCAGCCTGCATGGTGAACGGATTCACCAAACACGGCGTTGACTCACGGGAAGAATCGCCGCGAGTAGTCACCCTCGGATTTTCCCCCGTCATCCCACCCGGTCGCGCCCGTCATCCGCTCTTTCGTCGAACATCTCTTTCCCCCGAATCCCGACCTACCCCTAACTTGAACTGCTCCATGCATCGCCCACGAATCGCCCTCACCCACATTCTGCTCGCCCTCCTCGGAACCGGCAGCGCCGTCACCCCCGGGCTCATCGCCCAAACGGCCCCTGCGCCTGTCGCCCCCGTCCCCGCCACGTCCGCCAGCGCCACCCCGACGGCCGCGGAACTGGCCGCCGCGAACAAGAAACAAAAACAAACGGAGCAAACGATCCTCCTTAACGTCTTCGAGGTGAAAAGCGACACCTCCGACACCTACGACGCGACCAACACCAATTCCGTCACCGGCACCAACACGCTGCTCAGCAAGACCCCGCTCGACGCCAAGGTTTTCAACCGCCAGCTCATGGATGAACTCGATGTCGTCGATATGACCGACATGCTCTCCAAGCTCGGCGGTCTCGGCTCCGCGGTCATCGGTGCCGGCGAGGACGTGCGCGGCGATCTGGAGGGCGATCGGCAGGATCCGAAGACCATGACGATGCGCGGCCTCGCGATCAACAACCCGCGCCGCGACGGCTTCCTCCGCTCGGATACCACGCTGCTCGATTCATTCGACATCGAGCGCGTCGAAGCCATCGGTGGCTCGAACTCCCTGCTCTTCGGCTCCGGCGACGCCGGCGGCGCCATCACCAGTACGTCCAAACGGGCTTACCTCAATCGTCGGCCCACCGCGACGATCACGGGAAAAATCGATTCCGAGGGCTCTTGGCGCTCCACCTTGGACACACAGGCCAGCAACCGGATGTTCGGGCTGCGGCTCAATGCCGCGAAGGGCGACACGCTTTTCTTTCGACCGGGCCACCGTCAACAAAACGCCGGCGTGCACGTCGCCGCCACGTTCCAGCCGTTCAAAAACCTCCAGATCCGCGGCGAGTATCGCTATTTCACGCGCGATGCGGTTTTCGCCCAGGCCGTCACCGTGCGCGCCCCTCTCAGCTGGCAATTGCCCGCCCGCGACGCGTTCGGCGCGGCGGTCGTCAACGTCCCCGGCAACACCACCGCCACCAACGTCGACAACAAGAACTCACGCTATCTCGTCTCGTTCCCCGACGTCGCCCAGTTCACCGGCAACGGCCCCTTCGACCTCACCACCGTCGACTCGGCGGTCGGCCCGTTCCACCGCGATGCCTACACCAATATCATCCGC
>CAJAYO010000627.1 GCA_903948415.1 uncultured Opitutia bacterium
CAGGGCGGAGGCGAGGCGGAGGTTGCGGCGGGCGTCGGGTTCGTCGGCGGGGACGGCGATGGTTTCGGGGAAGAGGCCGGCGGCGTCGAGGCCGAGGGCGACGCGGAGCTGGGTGGAGAAATGTTCGTCGTGGGCGTCGGTGCCGAGGGCGACGCGGCGGGCGGCGGGGGGGGCGGCGGCGGCGAGGGCGACCTCGAGCCAGGTGCGGCGGGAGGTGGCGGCGACGACGAGGTCGGGCGCGAGGGTTGTAACGAGTTCGCGGAGACGGGCGAGTTCGGCGGGCTCGGCGTCGGGGCCGTGGGCGAAGGGATCGAGGGCGGTGGGGAGAAATTCGAGGCCGGGGGCGAGGAGCGGCGCGAGGCCGAGGTAGGCGCGGCGGAGGAGCACGCAGAGGCGTGTATCCGGCCAGGCGGCACGGAGGGCGCGGAGGGCGGGCGCGGCGAGGACGAGGTCGCCGAGGGTGTCGAGTTTGAGCAGCAGCGCGGTGCGCGGGGGCGCGGAGGGGACGGGCACGGTCATGGCGCGGGCGCGGGGGCGAAGTCGACTTGGAGGAGGCGGCCGGTGCGGCGGCGGGTGTCGGGGGCGGGGAGCGGGAAGTCGGCGGGGGCGGCGAGCCGCAGGGTCTGCGCGGTCGCGGAGGCCGGGACGCGGAGGCGCAGGGTGGCGTAGGCGCCGGCGGTCAGGGGGTGGCTGGTGACGGGGGCGTCGGCGAGTTGGGTGGTGAGCGAGGGGGTGCGGGTGCCGGCCCAGTCGGGGATTTCGAGGCGGAGGGTGAGGTCGGTGGCGACGGGGCTGGCGGGGAGATGGAGCGTGGCGAGGCGCGACATCCAGCCGTCCTGGTCGATGCCGGCGGCGGCGAGACGGAGGGCGCCGGGCGTGGCGAAGTCGAAGGTGCGGCCGGGGAGGGCGGGGAGCACTTCGAGGAGTTCGAGTTTCGCGCCGACCGGGCGGTCGTCGCCGTTGGGCAACGGGGCCGAGGCGGACGGGAGGAGGGTGATGCGCGTGGTGGGCGCGGCGGCGGAGACGGGGATGAGCCAGTCGAAGGTGCCGGTGGCGGCGGGGAGTTCGAAGTCGCGGCCGTTGACGGAGAGCTTGAAGGTGCCGCGGCCGAGGGGCAGGCCGGGGAGTTCGGGGACGTAGCCGCGGAGGCGGACGGCGGCGCCGGCGGGGGCGGCGCCGAGGACGAATTCGCTGTGGGGGGAGAGCCAGCCGTCTTCGAAGATGCCGGAGAATTCCAGGCCGCGGGCGACGACGAGGGCGGTGGGGAAGTTGGCGAGGCGGGTGGGGCGGGGGAGGGCGGCGACTTCGGCGGCGGAGAGGGCGGAGATGTCGCGGCCATAGGCGACGAGGAGGCGCGAATCGAGGGGGACGCGGGTGTTGTAGAGGGATTGGAGGCCGCGGCGTTGGTAGGGGAACTGGACGGGGGTCTCGGCGAGATCGAGGGCGATGTAGGCGGCGCCGTCCTTCCAGACGGGGCGGAGGGGGCCGATGATGCGGTTGACGGCGCCGTGGCCGACGAAGCCGAGCGGGACGTCCTTTTGGGCGAGGATGCGCGGGGCCTCCGCGGCGGTGAAGACGCGGTTGCGGGGGGGCGTCCACGACGTGTGGTTGGCGCCCATGAAGGTTTTGGAGAGCGCGATGCGGAGGTAGATTTCCTCGGTGGGCTGTTCGACGCGGAGCAGGAGGAAACGGCCGAGGCCGGTGATGTCGTGGTCGGCGGTGTGCGGGTCCGCCTCTTGCTGATACATGCCGATGCGGTGGCGGTCGCCGAGGTAGTAGTGGTTGCCGCGGCCGGAGTGGACGAAGACGAGGTGGTTGGCGGCGGCGGGGGAAGCGGCGGGGAGTTCCTTGAAGTAGGCGGTGGGTTGGGCGGAGGCGTCGGGGAGCCGGAGCTTGTTGAAGAGGCCGAGTTGTTCGGTGAGGAACAGGTAGGCGTCGGCGGAATCGTTTTTGGCGAAGGCGAGGTTGGGGGCGCGGAAGCCGGTGCCAAAGAGGGTGGGGGTGAGGATGGAGTCGGCGTCGCGTTGCGCGAGCATGGCGCGGGTGCGGGCGAGGTCGTCGAAGTGCGGGTGGAGGCTGACGAGTTCGTTGCCGAGGCGTTCGAACTCGATCGGGGCGATCTGCTGGTAGTAGTCGCGCGAGAGGAAGCGGAGGTCGGTGCCGCGGAATTCGAGGGAGGCGAGTTTGGCGGCGACGAGGTTGGAGATGTCGCAGAGCAGGCGCGTGTGGGCGGGGGTCGCGGGCGGTTGGGTGCCGAGAAGGGAGGCGAGTTTGGCCTCGGTGATGCCGCCGGCTTTTTCGCCCTGGGAGACGCGGGTGTAATAGAGGGCCGACGGGGCGCAGCAGACGGCGAGGAAGAGGGCGGCGGCGGGGGCGGACCAGCGGGCGCGGGGCAGGGTGAGGAGGGCGCAGGCGAGGGCGGCGGTGAGCGCGGGCTGCATGAACATCGCGGCCTTGTAGAGGCCGAAGTCGTTGCCGCCGGTGTAGAGTTTGACGCAGATCGCGAGGAGAACGAGGAGGAGCGCGGTGATCGGGGCGGGGGTGGCGCGGAGGAAGGTTTCCCGGAGGGCGAAGCCGATGACGGCGAGGAGGCCGAGGAAACCGCCGATGATGCCGAGGGAGGTGAACGGTTCGGCGTAGGTGACGGCGAGCGGCATGAACCCGAAGAGGTTCGCGAGGCCGGTCGGGATGAGGAAATAGGGGAAGAGCGAGAGGGAGAGATCGACGGTGCGGAAGCCGGAGCCGAACTGATAGAGGATGGTGAAGAGGTAGGAGAGGATGTTGTGGCGGAGGAGGACGATGACGCCGACGATGCCATACATGACGAGACCGAGGCGGGCGGTGGGGAAGGCGCGGTGGCGGACGAATTCGACGGCGCCGACAAGGAGGACGGTGAGGACGGCGAAGGCGGTGACCTCGGGGTAAAAAACGGCGAGGGCGGCGCCGACGAGGGAGAGCACCGCGATGTGGGGGATCAGCCGACGGCGGGTGGCGGGGAGGCGGGCGGTGAGGAAGGCGGTGGCGGCGAGGAGCAGGGCGATGCCGCCGACTTGGGCGATGAGCTGGTAGAGCATCCCCAGCATGAACAACGGGCTGACGGCGAGGAGCGCGGCGCCGAGGAGCGCACGGCGGCGCCAGCGACCGTGATGCAAGGTGAGCCCGGCGGCGGCGAAGAGTTGGACGAGGCCGAAGCCGATGATCACCGGCATGAACACACCGAGGGATTTGATGCCGGTGAGCGCGCTGATCCACGCGAGCACGTGTTCGCTGCCGAAGCGCATGAGGCCGGGCACGTGCATGAACCAGTAGTATTGCGACCAGTCGCGCCCGGCGAGTTCCTCGGGGGTGGGGACGCGCCAGAAGCCGAAGTCCTTGAAGCGCTCGGCGGCGAAGCAGTAGTTGACGAAGTCGTCGTTGACGTAGCTGAGCCAGCCGAAGCCGAAACGCAGGGCCGGCCAGCCGGTCCAGAGGAGCGCGAAGACGGCGACGGCGAAAAACGGGGCGAGGGCGCGGGCCGGGAAGGCGGGGCGGCGCCAGAGGAGAACCCCGGCGGCGCACCCGGCCAGGGCGAGGGTCATGGGCCAGGCGAAGGCGCGGACGGGAAGACCGGCCTGGTTGAGGACCATAATGGTCAGGACGGCGGTGGCGAGGCCGGCCGCGGGCGCGAGGAGCCACGCGCGGAGCACGCCGCCGCGCCAGTGGCACAAGGCGAGCGTCGCCCGACCGAGGAAGGTCAGGAACAAAAAGAAGCCGAGCGAGAGGGCGAGGGCGGACATGAGTCGGACGAGCTACGGAGTTCGGCGGCCGGGTGCAACAGCGGACCGCGCGGCCCGGACGAAGGCGGCGCAGGCGGCGGTGGCACGGTCGGCCGCGAGGATGAGCCGGTCGCGCGAAACCGGGGTGGAGTGAGCCAGGCTATTCAGGGCGTGGGACAAGCTGCCGGCGTCAGCGTCGGGGGCGAGGACGGGGCCAGCCAACTCGCGGGCGGCGGCGCGGAGTTTTTCGTTGGTCGACAAAATCAGGATTTTCGAGCCGGCCCAGGCGCCGGCGAGAGCGGCATGGAAGCGGGCGGTGACCAGCCATTCGCCGCTGGGCCACCGGGAGAAGGCGGTCGGGAGGGAGAGCGCAGGAACGGAGTCGCCCGGCTGAGGCGCATCGGGGAGGGCGAGTTGCCAGCGCGCCCGATCGGTGGGCGGCAGGGCCGCGTACAGGGCGCGTTCGGCCCCGGGGAGGTCGCGGGATTCCTGGGCGAGCCAAATGCGTTGGGTCACGGACCAGGGCAGGGGGGCGGACTGGGTGGCGCGGAGGAAGTCGGCCTGGCCGGGCCAAGCGCCGTAGTCGAAGTTGGCGACGAGGACGAGGCGGCCGGGGACCGCCGGCGGCGGGGGCGTGGCGCGGAAAAAAATGTGCGCGAGGTCGGCGGCGCTTTCGATCGGCGGAGGTGAGGGGAGGGCGGCGAGGCGCTCGGCGGACGCGGGGTCGCGGGTCCAGATGGCGCAGGCCTGCGCGCAGATGCGGCGGATGTCGGCATCGGCGAGTTCGGCGGCCGATTGGACGCCGACGCCGAGAAAGAACATGGGTTTATGCGCGGCGCGGCAGAGGTCCGCCTCTGAGAGGAGGTGGTCCACGAACCAGCGGGAGAGGGCGCTCTGGAACGGCGAGCCGCCGAGGCCGAGCCAGACGTCGCACGCGGCGATGCAGCGGGTGCGCGCCGGCTCGTCGCAGGGGAACCACGCGATGCCGGGGAAACGGTGGCGCAACGGTTCGAGC
>CAJAYO010000628.1 GCA_903948415.1 uncultured Opitutia bacterium
GCGCCGCACACCCGCGCTGCGGCCCTCGCCCGCGGGCCGGCCGACGCGGCGCGCACCCGACATTCCCGAGCAGCTGGAGCCGAACGGGCCCATCCTGCCCTGGATGAGACGCATCATCAGGGAATGAGTACAGGATCCGGCAAAAAAATCAGGGCTCGATGATGAACCCAGCCTTGCTGCCGATCTTGCGCAACAGCCCCGTCGTCAAATCGCCGTCGTCAAATCGCCGTCGTCGATCGTGCGGTCGATGTCCCGCAGTTGCGCGTCCGACGCCGTGAGAAGATCGACCGAGACCGAGGCCGTGCACCCGTCCTGCTGGTAGTCCCAGTCCCACACTCCGCCGGCTCGGGTGCGGGCCACCGATGCCGTCCGGCGGAACGCCCCCGTTTTCCAACGCAGACCGTTCCGCCCCGTCGCGCACCTCCCGCGCCTCGTTGAGGTCGCGCTTGCTCACCGCACTCCGCTTCACGCGCGGAAACGCCGGCCGCGCCAGCGCCGCCAGGAGACCGATGATCACCTCCACCACCATGATTTCGACGAGCGTGAATCCGCGGCGGGAAGACGGGAAAGGGAGGACCATAGGACTCTTCGTTCACGAAATCGCGCGCGCCGATTACACGCCGGCGCGACGATTCTTGCCCCCGGGTCCCCGCCTTGCGTTTCACCCCGACTCCGCAAAATTCGCCCGATGTCTGCGACCACGCCCGATCTCGACGCCTACTTTGCCCGCATCGCCTACGACGGCCCGCGCGACGCCACCCTCTCCACCCTGACGGCGATCCACCGGCAGCACGCCCGCGCCATCCCCTACGAAAACCTCGATGTCCTCCTCGGCCGCCCCATCAGCCTCGAACCCGCTGCCATCGCCCAGAAACTCGTCCGCGCCCGCCGCGGCGGTTACTGCTTCGAGCAAAACGCCCTCTTCCGCGACGTGCTCCGCGCCCTCGGTTTCCGCGTGACCCAACTCATCGCGCGCGTGCGCTGGCAGGTCCCCGCCGACGTCAGCACCGCGCTCATCCACATGGTGCTCCGGGTGGACTTCGACGACCGCGCCATGATCGCCGACGTGGGTTTTGGCAGCCGTTCGCTCATCGCGCCGCTCGCTCTCGAATTCGACCGCGAACAAGGCGGCTCCATCGAGCCTCGCCGCCTCCTTGAACGCGATGCCCTGATCGTCCACCAAACCCTGCACGACGGGACGTGGGTGGATGTCTACCAATTCTCCCTCGATCCGGTTCCCACGGTCGATTTCGAGCTGGGCAACTGGTTCACCAGCACGCACCCGCAGTCGCGTTTCCGCCTGAACCTCGCCGCCGCCCGCGCCGGCACCGACTGCCGCTACGCGCTGCTCAACCGCGAATTCACCATCCGCTACGCCGACGGCCGCGCCGAGAAGCGCCTGCTCACCACGCCCGACGAACTCCTCGCCGTCCTCGCCGACTACTTCGGCCTGCACTTCCCGCCCGACACGCGCTTCGGCCCACCGGGTTCGCCGTGGCCGTCGTAGCGTTCCCGCAAATTTCCTCAACCTGACATTGCGTCTCTCCCGCCGACCGTTTCCCTCCCCAACGATCCCATGCGCCCCACCTCCCTCCTCCTCCTCGCCGCGGCACTTGCGCCGCTCTCGCTGGCCGTCGCCCAAAACGTGCGAACCACGGGCAAGATTGCCGAATTCTACGCCCAAAACTGCGTCAACTGCCACGGCGCGAAACTCGAGGGCGGCATGACGCCCGCCAACAACAAGGTGCCGTCGCTGCTCAGCGAGCCCTTCCTCCACGGCTACGACGACGAGAGCATCGCGAAGAGCATCAAGCACGGCTACCCGGAAAAGGAAATGCCCGCGTGGGGCGGCGCGCTCAGCGACAAGGACATCCGCTCAATGGTGATCTACCTCCGCGAGCAGCAGTTCCTGTTCAAGCGCGGCCAGATCAAAATCGAGAAACTCCCCGAGACCTTCACCGGCAAAAGCGAACTCCACAATTTTCAGGCCAACACCTGGGTCGGCGATCTGATCGAACCGTGGTCGCTCGCGTTTCTCGGGGCCGACAAAGCCATCGTGACCGAGAAGCTCGGATACGCTTACCTGATCGACAAGGGCAAGCGCGCCGCGCGCCCGCTCCTCGGCCTCCCCGCGATCGAAAACGGCGGCCAAGCCGGCCTCTACGACGTCGTCCCGCATCCCGACTACGCGAAGAACGGCTGGATCTATTTCGCCTTCAGCGATCCCCAGACCCGCGAGGGCAAGCCGGTCAGCCTCACGCGCATCATCCGCGGAAAAATCAAGGGCAACACCCTCGTGGAGCAGCAGACGATTTTCCAGGCCCCCGGGGAAATGTATCCCAGCGGCGGCAACCACTTCGGCGGCCGCCTCGTGTTCGACGGCAAGGGCCACCTCTTCTTCCCCATCGGTGACCGCGGCAACGGATCAAACGCCCAAAATCTCGGCGTCGTGATGGGCAAGGTCCACCGCCTGAAGGACGACGGCACCGTGCCCACCGACAATCCCTTCGCGAAGGACCCCAAGGCCTTCCCCTCGATTTGGAGCTACGGCCACCGCAACCCGCAGGGCCTCGCGATGCATCCGGGCAATGGCGACCTCTACGACCTCGAGCACGGCCCGCGCGGCGGCGACGAGGCGAACCTCGTGCTGCCCGGCCGCAACTACGGCTGGCCCGTCATCACCTACGGGATGGATTACCCGGGCTCCCCGATGCCGGGCAGCGAAGGCACCGCCAAAGAAGGTATGGAGCAGCCGGTCACCTACTGGCTGCCATCGATCGCGCCGTGCGGCGCGAGCTTCTATTCGGGCGATCTTTTCCCGAAGTGGAAAAACAGCCTCTTCGTTGCGTCGCTCGCCGCGAAGGAGCTGCGCCGCCTCGAACTCAACGGCAACAAGCTCGTGAGCCAGGAAGTGATCTTCAAGGGCGAGACGGACAGCAACCGCATCCGCCACGTCATCGGCGGGCCGGACGGCGCCTTGTATGTGCTCTTCCGCGAGCGCATCGCGCGCCTCACGCCGGCGCCCTAAACGCCCTCACCCGCGCACGAGCGGCCCGCCCGCGCCTCGCCCGGAGCGGCGGTTTCCAACCGCCGTTAGGTCTGAAACCAGGCCAGTCGCCCCAGAGTGCGCTCTCCCGTCCTCCCGCCCGCCTGACCGCCCGGCCCGGCGCGGCGCAGGACTTGAATTCGCGCCGCCCTTCGCCACACTCCGCCGCCATGGAAGCCGCCCGCGTCCTCCCGATGTCCGTCGCCGACTACCTCGCCTTCGAGGAGACCAGCGACGTGCGCCACGAATACATCGGCGGCGAGATCTACGCCATGAGCGGCGCCAGCACCCCGCATAATACGATCGCCGGAAATATCTTTGCCGCACTCCGCGACAAGCTGCGCGGCGGCCCGTGCCGAATTTTCATCGAAACCGTGAAGCTCCGCCTCGAAGCCTCCCGCGACGATATCTTCTACTATCCCGACGTCGTGGTCTCGTGCCACCCCACGGGCGTCCAACCCCAGTTCGTGCTCCTCCCCACGCTGATCGTCGAAGTCCTCTCCCCCTCGACCGAGACCACCGACCGCCGCGAGAAAAAGATGAACTATCGCCAGGTTCAGACCTTGGAGGAATACGTCCTCGTTGCCCAGGACCGCCGTGAAGTGACCATTTTCCGCCGAGCCACCGGCTGGCAGGGCGAGATCTTCACCGCCCCCGAGTCGCTCATCGAGTTCCGCTCCGTCAAGCAGGCCATGACCGTCGCCGCGATTTACGAAGA
>CAJAYO010000629.1 GCA_903948415.1 uncultured Opitutia bacterium
GATAAAATGAGGAGCGCGCGAATAAAAATCATGGCTTGAGGTGGAGCGCGTTGGGGTCAACGCGCTAGTCGGCACACGAAACAGAGAGCGCGTTGGGGTCAACGCGCTCCACCGACGGACGAGGGCGCGTTGGGGGCAACGCGCTAGTCGGCACACGAAACAGAGAGCGCGTTGGGGGCAACGCGCTCCACCTACGGACGAGGTCGTGTGGCGTCGTCGCCGAGGGGGCGTTGGTGGCTGACGTTGGGGCTGGCGGGGACGGCGAAGGCGGCGGGATCGTCGGGGCGCGCGGGGTCGAGGGGCTTGAAATCGGCGACCAGGTGCCGGGCGAGCGGGAGATTTTGGTCGCGGATGGCTTGGACGATGAGTTTCGAGAGCGCGTAGCTGCCGTAGTTGTTGTGGTGGGTGTTGTCCTGACCGGCGAAGGCGTGGCGAGAGAACTCGGGGCCGCGGGATTCGAGGGCCTCGTAGAACGGTTGGGAGAGGGCGTTGAGGTCGATGAACGCGACGCCGAGTTCGCGGGCGGACTGGCGGGCGGCCGCGGCGTAGTCGGCGAGGGAGGGAATCACTTTGCCGGCGGCGTCGAAGCCGCGACGTTCCATGGGCGAGAGGATGAGCGGGGTGCCGCCGTGGGCCCGGACGGCGTCGACGTGTTTTTTGATTTCGGCCCGGTAGGTGGTGAACGGGGCGCCGGATTTTTGGGCGATCTGCTTCTGGTCGTTGTGGCCGAACTGCATCAGCAGCCAGTCGCCGGGTTTCATCAGGCTGAGGATTTTGTCGAGGCGGCGGCGGCCGAGGGAATCGCGGTAGGTCTCGCCGGACTCGCCGTGATTGGCGATGGCCACGTCGGGTTTAAACCAGTTGGGGAGCATCTGGCCCCAGCTGTTGTAGGGCTCCTTCGACTGGTCGCAAACGGTGGAATCGCCGAGGAGGAAAAGGGTGGGCGTGGTGGCGGGTGCGGGCGTGAGTTCGATGGCGGTGACGGCGGGACGGGCGCCGTTGAATTCGAGGGTGAGGAGGTGGTCCCAGGCCCAGGCTTCCTGGGTGGTTTCGCGGGGGGCTTTGAGTTTCACGGTGCCGGCGGCGAGGGCGGGGGCGGTCGCGGTGGCGGGGGTCGCGGGGATTTTGGGCGTGCGCGTGTTGACGAGGAAGGTGCGCGTGACGGCGGGTTGGCCGGCGGGAACGACGACGTGTTCCACCATGAGGCGGCGGAGTTCGGCTTTGACGGTGGCGTCGGTGCCGGGCGGAAAGGTTACGGTGACGCGGTAGTTTCCCTCCGTGGGGACGGCGGCGGAGAAATAGAACGGGGCGGTGCTCGTGACGGCGTCGGGCGTGGCGGTGAGGGTGGCGCCGGGTTCGAAGCCGTAGCCGCGCGCGGCGTCGTAGGTGTGGGTGGCGTCGATGCGGCCGGAGGCGGAGCCGAAGGGGAAACGGAGTTCGGCGCTGAAGACGGCGGGGATGGCCGCGAGCGCGAGCAGGGCGGTGAGCAGGCGGAGATTCGGGGGCATGCCGACGAGAAGAGCGGGTTGGCCGAGACGTTGCACGGGTGGAGCGTGACGGACGGTCAGAGCGGAAGGCCGCGGCCGGAGCGATCAGGGCAGTTCGTAGACCTCCACGAGGGCGACGCCGGTGGTGCCGTTGACGCCGCTGACTTGGGCGGTGTAGCTGCCGGGGGCGAGGGTGATGAGCAGCACGGCGTCGCGGGTGGTGGAGGCGGGCAGGGCGAAGGCGCCGACGCGGGTGAAGGTGGTGGCGAGCGCGGCGGTGGCGGCGGAGGTGGCGCTGGCGCTCCAGTTGTCGTTGGCGTAAAGCAGCGTCGAGCCCTGGTAAACCTCGAGCTGCGGATCGGCGAGGGCGCCGGCGACCCCAAAGGCGGTGAGGGCGGGGCCGATGCCGCGCACGAGGACGGTGCGCGGGACGTTGCCGGAGATCGTGAAGCCGGCGATGAGGATGTCGCCGCCGGTGCCGATCTGGGCGCGCGCGGAGACGTTGGTGAGGCGGCTGGGCGTGGGGCTGCTGCCGGAGTCGGCGTCGTAGAGTTCGACGAGGGTGACGCCGTTGGCGCCGGTGGCGGCGGAGGCCTGGGCGGTGTAAGCGCCGACCGGGAGGGATTGTTGGAGGGCGGCGTCGCGGCCGGCGGGGTCGAGGGGAAAGGCGCCCACGGAGGTGAAGAGGGCGGAGAGCGCGGCGCCGCCGCCCCAGTTGTCGTTGGTGGCGAGCGCGGTGGCGGCGGTGGAATTGAAGAGTTGGAGCTGAGGGTCGGCGAGGGCGCCGGGAACGCCGAGGGAGGTAAGGCCGGGGCCGATACCGCGGAGGAGGACGTTTTTGGCCGGGCCGGGACCGACGGCGAATCCAGTGATGAGCGTTTGGGCGCCGGCGCCGCCGACGGCGCGCACGGAGAGGTTGACGATGCGGCCGGGGGCCGGGGTCGCGACGGTGAGCGTGGTCGGGGCGCCGGTGGTCGAGCCCTGCGGGCCGGTGACGATCAGGCGGTAGATGCCGTTGTCGGCGGCATCGGTGCGCGGGATCGCGTAGACCGGAGACGTGGCACCGGCGAGGGTGGCGCCGTCTTTGGTCCATTGGTAGCTGAGGGGGAAGGCAGCGGCGGCGGCGGTGGCCCCGAGAGTGACCGGGGCGCCGGCCAGGGCGGCCTGGGGAGCCGGGGTGCTGACGATGGGCGCACCGGCGGCGAGGATCCCGGAGTTTTCGCCGACGAGGAAGAGCTCGTTGCCGAGAACGGCGCAGTCGAGGAGCGCGTCGCTCGTGCCGGTGAAGCGGCCGGTCCACGTCGCGCCGTCGGAGGAAACGTAATACGTGCTGCCGGGGCCGGTGGCGATCCACTGGCCGAAGGCGGCGGTGACGGAGGTGAGGGCGTCGTTGGAGAAACGGCGGTCGGTCCAGGCGGCGCCGTCGGGGGAGGTGAGCACGGTGCCGCCGGTGCCGACGGCGACGAAGCGCCCGGAGGCGAAAACCACGTCGTTGAGGTTTTCGGGCGTGAGGCCGGCGGCGGGCGTCCACGCGATGCCGTCGGGCGAAGTGAGGAGGGCGCCGGCGTTGCCGACGGCGACGAAGAGGCCGTGGCCGAAGGCGGCGCGGGTGAACACGGTGGAGGTCGGGCCGGTGTAGCGCTGGGTCCACTCGAGGCCGTTGGCGGACGTGAAGATGCGGCCGGAGGAGGCGGCGATCACCCAGAGGCCGTTGGCAAAGTGCACGCCGTTGAGGGTGACGGTGGCGGGCGCGGTCTGGCGGGACCAGGTGGTGCCGTCGGCGGAGGACAGGAGGGTGCCGGCGTTGCCGACGGCGACGAAGCGGCCGGCGCCGAAGGCGACATCGTTCAGTTGCGTGGTGGTGCCGGAGGCGCGCGCGGTCCAGCGGGTGCCGTCGGTGGAGTGAAGAATGGAGCCGGAGGTGCCCACGGCGACGAGGGCGGAGGAGCTGGCGGCGGCGCCGCGGAGCGTGACGCCGATGGCGCCGGCGCCGGCGATGCTCTCGCGCCAGGTGATGCCGTCGGTCGAGGTGAGAAGCGCGCGGCCGAGGGTGGCGCTTTGGCCGGGGATCACATAGAGGCCGTTGCCGAAGGCGGCATTTTGGAGGTTGGTGCGGTTGCCGCTCGCACTGCGGGCGGTCCAAGTGAGGCCGTCGGGCGAGGTGCGGATGGCGCCGCCGGTGCCGACGGCGACGAACTGGCCGTTGATGAAATTGATGCCGAGGAGGAATTCCGCGGTGGCAGCGGAGCCGCCGGTCCAGGTGGTGCCGTTGGTGGAGGTGAGCGTCTCGCCCGAGGCGCCGCCGGCGACGAGGCGGCCGGCGCCGTAGGCGATGCGCCGCATGCCGGCCGTCGGCGTGGTGAGGGACGTCCAGTTCACGCCGTCGGCGGTGCTGAAAATGCGACCGCTGACGGAGGAGACGGCGTGGAAGCGGTCGAAGGCGAAGGCGACGCCGGTGAGGTCCTCGGTGGTGCCGGCGGTGCCCGAGGTCCAGTGGATACCGTCGGTGGAGGTGCTTGTGAGGCCGGCGATGCCGACGGCGACGAGGCGGCCGTCGCCGAGGGCGAGGTCCTGGAGGCCGCTGCCGGCGTCGCGGTGGACGGTGCCGGAATTGCGGGGGGTCCAGGTGAGCGTGTCGGGCGAAGTGAAGACGGCGCCGAGACTGCCGAGCGCGACGTAGAGGCCGTTGAAGAAATGGAAACTGAAGAGGTTGTTGGCGGCGGGGAGGGTGCGGGTGGTCCAGTTGAGGCCGTCGGTGGAGGTGAGGAGGGTGCCGCGGATGCCGCCGACGAGGAAGCGGCCGTTGACGAAGAAGGCACGGGTGAGGCCGTTGCCGGTGGGGAGGGGATTGCGCCATTGCCAGCCGCCTTCGGGCGAAACGAACTGGGTGAACCCGGGGGAGGTGACGGAGCCGGCGGGATTGGTGGCGACGACGCGGTAGACGCCGCCGTTGGCGGGTTGCCAATTGCGGAGGAAATAGACGGGGCCGTCGGCGTCGGGCAGATCCACGCCGTCGAGTTGCCAGCGCAGCGTGAGGGGATCGGAACCGCCGGTGAGGGACGCGGTGAGGTTTTGGTTGGTGCCGGCAGGGATGGCGCGGCCGAAGGAACTGACGATGGGGAACGGTCCGAACGAAGGGAGCGTCGGCGGCGCGGGGGTGCTGACGGCGAGGACGGCGGCGGCGCTGGTGGCGGAGCCGGCGCTGTTGGAGACGAGGCAGCGGTAGCGGTCGCCGTTCATGGCGACGGTGAGATTGGCGATCGAGACGGCTGCGGTGGCGGCGCCCGCGACGGTGGCGGAATCGGCGAGGCCGGTCCAAGTCGTGCCGCCGTCGGTGGAGCGTTGCCAGGCGAAGGTGGTGGCGGGATTGCCGCGGGCGAGGACGGCGAAGGTGGCGGAGTTGCCGGGGAACTGGGTTTGGTTTTCGGCCTCCTGCACAATCGCGGCGGCGAGGGGGGCGGCCGGGGCGGGGACGGTGCCGGTGACCGCGAAGGCGCCGATGCTGCCGTAGGCGGTGTAACCGGTCGGCTGATTCGCGAGCGGGGTGGCGACGCCGGTGCCGGCGACGCGGAGAAGGTAGGTGCCGGCGGGAAGAGTGATCGAGAAGCTGGCGGACGGGGAATCGGGCGGATCGGAGCGGGCGATCACGGTGCCGGACGCATCGCGCAGCTCGGCGACGACATCGAGGGAGGTTCTGTTGGAGAGGACGGTGGGGTTGACCAACGCCCCGATCTGCAGGGCCACGGGGCCGCCGGCGGTGGTGAACGCAAACGTGTCGGTGTCGCCGGTGGTTTCGAGCAGGCCGCGGTGGGAGACGGCGGCGCCGTTGACGATCAGGGGCGTGGCGGCGGCGTCAGTGCCGGCGTGGTCGTCGGGGCGGACGGTGAGTTTGGCGGCGATGATGGCGAGGTCGTCCTCGGGGTTGTTGGCATCGAAATATTCGCCCTTGGACCATTGGATCACGTTGCGCGTGGCGCTGCCCATGATCGGGCCCCAGGAGGTTTCGCCGCCGCCGTGGCCGGCGTAGTATTCGACGGCGGAGGTACCGTCGTGGCTCAGGCCCATTTGGTGGCCGAGCTCGTGGGCGGCGACGCGCGCGATCTGGCTGTCGGTGAGGGTGGTTTGGTAAACGAAACAAATGTTGTAGGTGGTGGCGAAGGACGCCGCGCCGAAGAAGTTCAGATAGGCGACGCCGCTGGCGGTGGCGGAGACGGGGGTGCGGACGCCTTTGGCATCGCGCTCCTGGGTGATGAGGACGCGCGCGGTCTGGTTGGTGAAGACGGCGGGTGGCTCGGTCGTGACGTCGACGTCGAAGGCGCGGAAGGCCTCGGCGACCCGTTCCCAGATGAGGACGATGCCGGCCTGCTCGGCCGGGCTGAAGGAGCTGGTGTTGGCATCCCGGTCGTAAGGCGTGCAGGTGTAAGAGGCCTGGGCGTCGGCGCCGGAATTCCAGGCGGTGCCGGTGACGATGTGGCCGTTGAAATCGAGATAGATGGTCCGCGCGGAGCCGGGTTTGCTGTGGCGGACGGGTGGGTTCTCGATCGGAACGGCGACGTCGAATCCGTCGACCGAACCGGCGGTGGCGCGGGGCGGGAGGAGGCCGTCGTCGGCGGCGAGGCCGGCGGATTTTGCGCAGGCGAAGGAGAGTGCGCCCTCGGCGTCGACGTGCAGGGAGGCGACGTTGTTGAGCGGAACGTGCAACGCGCCGAGCGTGGCGAGGGCGCGGGCGCGGGCGGGGGCGGAGACCGCGAGGAGTTCGTCGCGGAAGCGGCCGGCGGGGATGTCGGCCAGGGTGACGGGACCGTTGGCGCCGAAGACGAGGATGCGGGGGAAAGCGGGGCCGGGCGGGCGGGTGGGCGCGGCGGCTGGGGCGGATGCGGCGGCGGCGGCGGGGTTCACGGTCGGCGCGCCGGCGGAGGGCGCGGGGGTGAAGGCGGTGGACGGCGGAGTGGTGGCGTCCGCGGGCCGCAGCGGCGACGGCGAGACGAACCAGAGGATGGGCGTGAGAACTGCGGCGACGACGAGAACGCTGAGGCCGAGTTTGGCGGACGGTGTCATGGGGCTTGAGCGGGGGGGCGGCGGCTCAGCCGCAGCGGACGGAGATTCCGGGCGCGGTGAGCGCGGAGGGCGGAGGATTCACAGCGGGGAAGGTGTGAAGCCTCCGGAGTGAGGCAAGGGGCTTTCGCGGGACGCAGGCGGGGAGGGCGCGGTCCGCCCCGCCCTATTTCGCGGGGATGAATTTGCGGTCGACGAGCCACTCGCGGAGGCGGTCGGGCCACGCGCCGGCAGGAGATTTGTTGGCGGCGCGGAGACCGAAGCCGTGGCCGGCGCCGGCGTAAATGTGCAACTCGGCCGGGACGCCGGCGCGTTTGAAACGCAGATACACTTCGGCGAGGCCTTCGGAGATGTCGGTGCGGTCGCCGAAGCCGGCCGCGAGGAAGACGGGCGGAGCGCCTTTTTCGGGGATGATCTGGCTGGATTTGCCGGGGTAGATGAGGGCTTGAAAATCGGGGCGGGCGGACTCGCGGTCGATGGGATCGGCGGCGGAGGCGTTACCGGGTGCGGCGCGCATCGCGGTGAAGGCGACGACTTCGCCGCCGGCGGAGAAGCCGACCATGCCGACGGCGGCGGGATTGAGGGACCACTCGGCGGCGCGGCGGCGGACGAGGCGGAGGGCCCGTTGGCCGTCGGCGACGGCGTCGCGGTCAATGGTGTAGGGTTGGGGAGTGCCGGCGGGGGTGGCGTCGTCTTTGGCGAGGCGGTGCTTGAGGACGAAGGCGGCGATGCCGCGTTCGGCGAGCCATGACCCGACATTGTAGCCCTCGTGTTCCATCACGAGTTTGGAGTGGCCGCCGCCGGGGACGACGATGATCGCGGTGCCGGTGGCGACGGCGGGCGCCGGGAGATAGACGGTGAGCGTGGGGTGGTGGATGTTGGAGACGTTGGCGCCGACGATTTTTTCGGGCTCGGTGCGGCGGGCTTCGGAGCCGGGGGCGCCGTTCGGCCAGAGGGGGATGATGGGGCGGTCAGTGGGGGCGGCGGCGTGGAGCGCGGTGAAGGCGGCGAGGAAACAGGAGAGACGAGAAAGGGCGGAGCGGAGGAGGGGGCGGAGGCGCATGGGGAGAAAACGTGAGGGAGGTGGGCAGGTGTGGTGGGGAAAATCAGTGCGGAAATTTTTTCTTCGCGGCGGCGGGGACATCGACTTGGGCGGTGCCGACGTTTTTGACTTCGACGGTGGTCGTGGTGTCGACCTCGCGCTCGTCGCCGTTGGGCATCGTGAACGTGCCGACAGTGTGCGTGGAGTATTGGGCGAGGGCGCCGTCTTTCAGCCAAAATTTCAGCGTGACGGAGGAATACCTGGCGCCGCCGGGAGCTGGGCCACCGCGACCGCCGCCGGGCGCGAGCAGCGCGGCGGCGTCATCGCCGGAGGCGGTCGCAACCAGAGCACCGTCGGCGACTTTCAGGTCTTTGATTTTGGCGGCGAGTCCGGCCACGACTTCGGCGGGATTTCCGGCGCCGCCAAGCATGCCGCCGCCCCAGCCGCCGCGCCCGCCGCCGCGTTGACCGCCGCCTTGGCCGCCGGCTCCGCCCGGAGCCCCGCCGGCGAATTGGGGGCGCATTTCTTCCATCGTCACCCACTCGCCGTCGCGGTTTTGCATCGCGACCTCAGTGCCTTTGCGGACGGTCTGCGACGTATTGCCGTTGAAGGTACGGGTCGTGACCGTGAAGCCGCCTTTTTCGGCGACGCCTTCCAGGGGCATCGCGGGGAATGGGGCGTTGGCGATCTCGGTCGTGGCGGTCCAGGCGTAGTTCGGGGCGTCGGCGAGTTTCCTGGCGGCGGCGGCGAGATCGTCGGCGGGAGCGGCGTGGGTCAGGGAGGAGACGGAGAGGACCCAGGAGACGGAGAGGACGGAGAGGACGGAGGCGGTGCGGGTTTTCATGGGGTGGTTATCTGGCTTTGGCGATTTCGACGGCATAGGTGTGGACGACGCCGTGGAGGTTGGAGCGGAAAACGATCCACTTCTGGTCGGGCGTGAAGGAGACGTTGGGTTCGAGGAGATAGTTGTGTTTGGCCAGGTTCACGAGGCGTTCGGATTTGAGGCGGCCGGTATCGATGAGGGTCGCGGAGTCGGGGTTCTTCACGCCGGCGACGTCCGGGATGCGTTCGGGGCGGAAGAGGTAAATCCATTTTCCGTCTTTGGCGTGGGCGACCATTTCCTCGTCGCCGCCGTCGCCGGCGAAGAGCCGGCCGTCGGGGGAGATGTTGAAATGGACGGACCATTCGTCGCGGGAGAGGTGATACCAAGTGCGCTTGGCGGTGGCGAGGTCGTAGCCGGCGAGCCAGAAATCTTCGCCGCGCGGAGTCTGGAGGTCATACCAGACGGTGCGGCCGTCGGCGGAGAAGAACTCGTGGCCGGCGATCTCCATGTTCATGGTGCGCGTGTGGACTTTGGTGAGGCCGGTGCCGTCGGTGCGGATGAGCCAGACGCGGTCGACTTCATGCCAGGTGCCCTCGTGGCAGAACATGATCTGGTGCGGATCGGTGGGGGAAAACTGGAGGTGGCCGAGCCACTCGCGTTCGCGGAGGACTTCTTTGGTTTCGCCGGTGGCGAGGTTGACGGTGAAGATGACCTGGGGCGGGCCCTGGCGGATGGCCATGAGGCGGTGGTGGAGGGCGAGGTCTTTGGCTTCGGCGTAGGTCATGGGCGTGCCGTCGGGCCAGTTCGCGGAGTAGTTGCCCTGAAAGGTGGGATTGGCGCCGGCGGCGTTGGGTTGGCTGGCGGCGGTGTTGGTCAAGCCGGCGGGCGGGCCGTCGGGTGCGCCGCGGGGAGCATCGCCGCCCTCGCGGTAGACGCCGAGCATGAGGGTTTCGTCGGCGTTGATGGAGGAGACGCCGCCGCGGGGGAGTTTGGCGACCTCGCGGGTTTTCTTCGTGGCGAGGTTTGTGGCGAAGACGCGGACTTCGGACGAGGGAGGTGGGGTGGTGGTCGGAGGCGCGGCGGGGGCGGCGGGATCGCGCGCGGCGCGCTGGGAGTAGTAAACGTCGCCGGATTTTTTGCCGACCATAATGACGTTCACGCGGCCGGTGACGACGGACTCGATCGCGCGGGTGGCGAGGTCGACGGTCGAGATGCCGGTGGGGGTGGTGATGACGAGTTTTTTGCCGTCGGGGGAGTAGGCGTTTTGGTGGAAGTAGAGCGAAGCGCTGCCGGGCTCCGTGGTCAGGCGGACGATGCGGTGGCCGGTGTCGGGGTCGATCCAGTCGGTCGGTGGATCGGCGGCCGGGGCGGGGGCGGCGGCGAGGAGGGTGGCGAACAGGGCGGACAGGACGGAAGGGACGAAAAGGGAATGGGGAGCGGGGCGCATGGGTGGGGGGATCGGAGGGCGGGTCGAAGACCTCGACCTACTTTTTAACTTGGACGGCGTAGGTGTGGGTGGTGGCGCGCTGGCCGCGGCCGGGGTTGGTGTGGAAATTGCCGGAGAAGATGAGCCACTTGCCGTCGCGCGTGAAGGTGAGGTTCGGCTCGACGCCGGTGTCTTTGCTGTAGTTGTGGTGGGCCAGGTTGACGAGGCGCTCGGAGCGGAGGACGCCGATGTCGATGAGCGGTTTTTGGTCGCGGAACGAACTGCCGCGGACGGGCGAGGGGTAAAACGCGTAGATCCATTGGCCCTGGCAGGGAGGGTCGAGGCGGGTGCCGTCACCGGAGAACGCGGCCACGCTGTCGGCGCCACCGCCGTCGCCGGCGAAGAACGTGCCGTCGGGGGCGACGTTGTAGTGGACGGACCACTCCTCGCGCTTGAGGTTATACCAGGTGCGGTGGCCGGTGGTGAGGTCGACGTTGGCGAGCCAGAAGACGGTGCTGCGCGGGGTCTGGAGGTCATACCAAACTTTTTTTCCGTCGGGGCTGAAGAATTCGTGGCCCTGAATTTCCAGGTTTATGGTGCGCTCGTGGAGGAGGCGGGCGGGGGAACCGTCGGCGCGGACGGTCCAGGTGCGGTCGTTGAAGTGCCACGGGCCCTCGTGGCAGAAGAGGATTTGGAGCGGGTCGGTGGGCGAGCACTGGAGGTGGTTGGTCCAGTCGTTTTCGCGGTGGAGGACGCGGAAGGCGCCGGTTTTGACGTCGATCGTATAGATCATTTTCGGGGTGCCGGCGGCCCACTGGGCTTCGAGCGTGCCGCCGGCGCCGCCGGCCGGTGGGGTGCGCGGGATGGTCGGGCCGTCGGGGTCGCGGGCGATACCGACGAGGAGGGATTCGTCGCAGTTGAGGGCGAACTGGCCGCCGCGGCCGCGGGCAACTTCGGGGAGCGCGATGACGGTGCGCTCGGCGTGCGTGTCGAGATGGAGGGCGACGATGGAATTTTCGCGGCGGACGTAGGCTTCGCGGGTGCGCCAGGCGGTGGCGATGGCGCGGGTGTTGGGGGCGACGATTTCGATTTTCGGCGGAGAAACGCCGAGCGTGGCGAGGTTGACGGTGGCGAGGTCGGTCACGCCAGGCGTGTCGGTGCGCGTGTGGATGATGAGTTTGTCGCCCTCGGGGGTGTAGCCGTTTTGGTGGAAGTAGAGGCTGGAGCCGCCTAGGTCGGGGGAGAGGCGGATGACGCGGTGGCCGGTGTCGGGATCGATCCAGTCGCGCGGGGGCGGATCGGCGGCGAAGGCGAGGAGGAACAGCCCGGACAGACACGAGACGCAGGACAGCAGGCGGAAAGCGGAACGCATAGGGGAGGATTGCGCGCCTGACGCGGGGCGGGGGTGGGCGATGCGCGCGGGGTAGGCGGACAGTTTGAGCGCGGGCGGGACGAGGCTGGGGTGGGCCGCAAAAAGGCGCAAGATGCGCAACAAGACGGGAGCGCGGGCGGTGCTACGGGCTGGGCTTCGTGGCGGCGGAGACGGCGAGGCCGTCGCAGGTGAGCGTGAGTTGGCCGGCGTCGGTCGTGGCGGCGACGGGGCCGTGCGGACCGACGGAGAGGGCGAAGGCGGTGATGGCTTCGTCGAGGGCGGCGAGATCGAATTCGCGTTCGGGGCCGTGGTAAAATTCGACGTCGAGATAACGGAGATTGGCGGTCTGGCCGGGGGTGAGTTTGCCGGGGAGGTCGCCGAGGCGGGCGTGGGCGAGGGTGACGTGGAAGGTGAGATCGCCGGCGGTGAGGGTGGCCTGCGTGGGGGACGTGACGGCCAGGGCGGCGTTTTTCGCGGCGGGGCCGCCGAGTTCGAAACGGAGGCGGAGATCGCGGGCGCGGATTTTCGCGCCTTTGACTTTGTCGAGGGAGACGTGGGTATCGCCGCCGTTGGTGAGGAGGTTAACCGCGCCGACGACGAGGCCTGCGCGTTGGGTGCCGTGGAAGATGGCGGAGGAGAAGTCGTAGTCGTTTTTCAGGAAGCGGAGTTGGAGGTAGCCGGGCGCGGCGGCGGTGCCGAAGTGGGCGAGGAGCGGACGCCGTTGGTTCCACAGGTCGCCGCGGTTGATCGAGCCGAGGGCGAACTGCGGGTGGAGGTAGGTCGTGCCGACGGTGGAGGAACGTTTGATAAACGTCTCGGTGACCGTGCGGGGCGCGGTGAGTGACGCGAAGAGCGGCTCGAGGTCGGGCGGACAATGGAGGGGCAGGCGGAGTTCTTCGCGGTCGGGGGCATCGACGCCGAAGTCGATGCGGCCGGCGGTGGCGCGTTGGATGAGGGCGAGCGTGCCGTCGGAGTACAGCGAGCGGTAGGCGCGGCTGTGCGGACCGGCCCACTGCCGGGTGGGCGCGTGAAAGTGCGTGGCGATTTCCTGCCAGGCGTGGCGGAGGAGATCGTCGATGAGAGGTTGCGCGGAGGGCGTGCGGACGTGGGCCTTGAGGCGCGAGAGCTCAAGCAGGGCGATGATGGTGTAGGTGGGGCTGTTGTATTCCTCGAACGTGCCGTTGTCGCGGGTGTAGGCGTGAAAGCGCGTGAGGCGGGCGAGCCCGTAGGTGCGATACTCGTCGTTCGAAAGGAGTTCGCCGGCGACGAGCGTCACGTAGGCGCCCATGATCGCGATGTTGGTGTAGCCGGGGCCGACGTTGCGCTGCTTGATGGCGGCGCAGGCGCGGAGAATCGAGGCGTCGACGGCGGCGGCGAGATCGGCGGGGAGACGGTCGCGGTGGTCGCGGGCGATTTGGAGGAGGGCGACGCCGTTGAAGTCGGCCCAGTTGAAATCGGGCGGGCTCATTTTCGCGAGCGGTTCCTCGAGAAACCAGGACCAGATGCCGTGGGTTTTGCTGGCGGGGTCGGAGTCTTGGAGCGCGATCACGCGGCGGAGGATGGCGCAGGCGCGGTCGAGGTGCTCCGGTTTGCCGGTGTCGAGGAGGCCGACGGCGTAGGTGAACGCGTCGCGGGTAGAGTGCACGAAGCCGCCTTTGAGCGTGGTGTGGTAACCGGGCGACGAGAACGGGCGCTTGGGCATCTGCTCGGCGGGATCCCACTGCGCATGGTGCGGGGCGAGGGCGCGTTCGAGACGGGCGAGTTGCGCGGTGTCGGGAGGTGTCCACGCGGCGCGGGCGCAGAGCGCAGCGCACGCGAGGGCGATGGGGAGGGCGAGGCGCCGGACAACATTCATGCGGACGGAGGAAGGACTATGGTTTCGAAGTCGGGGCGAGGTGGCCGGCGGCGACGGCCTCGCGGAGCATGTGTTCGATGGCTTCCCAGAGGACGGTGGAGCCGTCGGCGACGGGGGCGCTGCGGCCCTGAGCCTTGTCGTGGGTGACGTGGTGCTTGCGCCAGCTGCCGCCTTCGGTGCGGGCGTTGAGGAGCATGGGCTGGAAGCGGTCGCAGGCGTGGGCGAATTTCGCCTCGGGCGTCGTGCGGGCTTCGAACTCGTCCCAGAGGGCGCGGAATTCGCGGGACTGGTCGGCGGGAAGGAGACCGAAAATGCGGTCGGCGGCGCGGGCCTCGCGGTCGTGCTGATTGACCATCGCGGCGGTGTCGTAGGCGAAGGTGTCGCCGGCGTCGATTTCCACGAGGTCGTGGATGAGGCCCATCTTGAGGACGCGGAGGACGTCGAGCTGCGGGACGTTGGCGTGCTCGGCGAGGACGATGACGCAGAGGCAGAAGGCCCAGGAGTGTTCGGCGTCGTTTTCGGGGCGACGGCTCTGGGTGTTGATCGTCTGGCGGAAGATTTCCTTCAGTTTGTCGCACTCGGCGATGAAGGCGATCTGCTGGGCGAGGCGGGTGACCGGGTTGGCAGAGGGAGGAACCACGAGGGAGACCAAAGTCGCGAACGGCGGGCGGGGCAATGCCGGAGAGCATCCGGGGGCCGGTGCGCCGACGAGCGGGGAGCGCGCCCGGTCGGGCGGGCTGTTTATTTCAACAAGGGCGCGAGGAGGGGCGTCCACACCGCGTAGCCGGCGGGGGTCAGGTGGAGTTTGTCGGCGACGTAAAGTTCGGGGCGGGGCAGGCCGTCGGGGCCGAGCATGGGCTGCCAGATGTCGAGGAAGGCGAGGCGCTGGGGGGCGGTGGCGCAGTCGGCGGCGATGAGGGCGTTGGCTTTGAGGCCTTTTTCGCGGATATCCCAGCGTGAAGGGCTGGGCTTGATACCGATGAAGACGATCCTGGCGGCGGGGAGTGCGGCGTGGATTTTTGTGCGGAAGGCTTTGAAGTCGGCGGCGACGGTCTCGGGGGACTTGCCGGCTTTGAGGTCGTTGTCGCCGGCGTAGACGACGACGATGCGCGGTTGGTAGGGGAGGACGATGCGGTCGGCGTAGAAGACGCTGTCGGCGAGTTCGGAGCCGCCGAAGCCGCGGTTGATCGTCTGCACGCCGGGGAAATCCCGGGCGAGGGAGGTCCATTTGACGATGGAGGAACTGCCGACGAAGACGACGGCGTGGGCGGGGGGTGGGGTCGTGGCGTCGGCCTGGGTGAATTTGGCGATCGCGGCGGACCATTTTTCGGGCGCGGCGAACCCGGCGCCGGCGCCCGTGAAAGCGAGGGCCAGCGCGAGCGCGAGGAGCCGGAGCCGGTTTTTCGACACCGGTCGGGAGGTGCGCGGGGGCGTCATTTCGCCAGACCAACGGCCGTGGCGGCGCCGGCCGGGGCAGCACGGTCGCGTTCCACCTCGTCGACCGATTTCGGGGTCAGGTGCTTCGTGAACTTCTCCATGTAGAGGTAGAACACCGGGGTGATGTAGAGCGTCAGCAGCTGCGAGACGACCAGGCCGCCGACGACGGCGAGGCCGAGGGTGCGGCGGGCGTCGGCACCCGCACCCCAACCGAGGGCGATCGGCAGGGTGCCGGCGAGGGCGGCGAGGGTGGTCATCATGATCGGGCGGAAGCGCACGATGCAGGCTTCGAAGATGGCTTCCTCGGCGCCCTTGTGGCGGTTGCGTTTCGCGTCGAGGGCGAAGTCGATCATCATAATCGCGTTTTTCTTCACGATCCCGATGAGCATGATCAGGCCGACGTAGCCGTAGATGTTCAGCTCCTGTTTGAAGAGCACGAGCGTGACGAGCGCGCCAAAGGTGGCGGACGGCAGGCCGGAAAGAATCGTCAGCGGGTGGACGAAGTCTTCGTAGAGGACGCCGAGCACGAGATAGATCACGAGGACGGCGATGAGGAGCGTCCAGCCGAGCCCATTGAGCGAACTGGTGAAGGCGGCGGCGGTGCCTTGGAAGGTGCCGCTGATGGTCGGGGGCAGGAGCTCGCGCGAAATTCGTTCGATCTCGGCGGTGGCCTCGCTGAGGGAGACTTCGGGGGTGAGGTTGAACGTGAGCGTGACGGCGGGGACCTGGCCCATGTGCGCGACGGTAAGGGGGCCGACGGTCGAGCGGACTTTCGAGACGGACTCGAGGGGGATCAGTTTGCCCTCGCGGTTGCGCAGGTAGAGGAAGGCGAGAGCGCTCGGGTCGCGCTGGTATTGTTTGTCGAGCTCCAGGATGACGGAGTACTGATTGGTCGAGGTGTAAATGGTGGAGACCTGGCGCGAGCCGAAGGCGCTGTAGAGGGTTTCTTCGACCTGTTGGGCGGTGAGGCCGAGCGAGGAGGCTTTGTCGCGATCGATGTCGATGATGATCTGCGGGCTCGTGATCTGCAGATCCGAGTTTACGTCGATAAGGCCGGGGATTTCTTTGACGCGTTCGAGAAGGATCGGGGTGACGCGGTAGAGTTCCTGCAGATCGGTGCCGGAGAGGGTGTATTGGTAGACGGAACTGGCGCCGCGGCTGCCGAGGCGGATGCTGGGCGGAACTTGCGGGAAAACTTTCACGCCGGGAATGCCGGCGGTTTCGGTGCGCAACATCTGGGCGATGACGGTGGCGTTGGGGCGTTTGTCGCGGTCGATGAGACCGACGAACATGCGGCCGGTGTTGCCACCGCCGCTGCCGCTGCGACCGAACGAGCCCATCATGGACGAGGTGTCCGCGACGTAGGGATTTTTTCTCACGGCGGCCATCACCGCGGTCTGGTGGCGGACCATGGATTCGAAGGAGACGTCCTGGGCGGCTTCGATCGCGACACTGATGCGACCGGTGTCTTCGGTCGGGATGAAGCCCTTGGGCACAATATTGAGGAGCCAGAGCGTGAGGCCGACCATGGAGAACGCGACCAGCATGGTGACGACGCGGTAGCGCAGGGAGATCCGCAGGGTGCGCTCGTAGAGACCGACGCTGGCCTGGAGGATGCGTTCGGTGGTCCGGTAGAACAGGCCGTGTTTGGCCGCATGGTCGACGGGCTTCAGGAAACGGCTGCACAGCATCGGCGTGAGCGTGAGCGAGACGAAACCGGAGACCAAGATCGCCGCGCTGATCGTGACGGCGAATTCGTAGAGGAGGCGCCCGAGGACGCCGCCCATGAAGAGCACCGGGATGAACACAGCCACGAGCGAGATCGTCATCGAGAGGATGGTGAAGCCGATTTCGCGGGAGCCTTTGAGGGCGGCGGCCATCGGGGTTTCGCCGAGTTCGATGTGGCGGACGATGTTTTCGAGCATCACGATCGCGTCGTCCACGACGAAGCCGACCGAGAGGGTGAGGGCGAGCAGCGAGATGTTGTCGATGCTGAAGCCGAAGAAATACATGACGCCGAAGGTGCCGAGGATGGCGATGGGCATCGCGATGCTGGGGATGATCGTCGCGGAGGCCGAGCGGAGGAACAGGAAGATCACGAGCACGACCAGGACGATGGCGAGCACGAGGGTGAATTTGACGTCGTGGACGGAGTCGCGGATGGCGAGCGATTTGTCGCTGAAGATCTCGAGGTTGACGGTGGCGGGCAGTTGGGCGCGGAAGGCGGGGAGCAGTTCCTTGATGCCGTCGACGACTTTGATCGTGTTGGTGCCGGGCTGGCGTTGGATCGACAGGGTGATGGTGCGCGTGGCTTTTTCCCCGGTGGCGAAGGCGGGGTCCTCCACGCCGTTGACGAACCGTTGGTCGAACCAGCTGTAGGATTTTTCGTTTTCGATGCCGTCGGTGACGTTGGCGACGTCGGCGAGGCGGACGGCGGCGCCGTTGCGGTAGCTGACGATGACCTTGCGGAAGCCCTCGGCGCTCTTGAGCTGGCCGGTGGCGATGAGGGTGGTGGCCTTGTGCGTGCCGTCGAGGGTGCCGGAGGGGAGGTTGACGTTGTTGGTGTCGAGGGCGGTGCGGACCTCGTCGATGCCGATGCCGCGGGCGGCGAGGGCGCGCGGATCGAGGCGGACGCGCACGGCGTATTTC
Source organism: uncultured Opitutia bacterium (assembly GCA_903948415.1). GTDB lineage: Bacteria > Verrucomicrobiota > Verrucomicrobiia > Opitutales > Opitutaceae > GAS368. The sequence continues at coordinate 17,147 of CAJAYO010000629.1, forward strand.
TGCGCGCCGAAGACGTTGACCTGCGAGACGCCGTCGACCGTGGAGATGCGCTGGGCGAGGATGGTCTCGGCGTATTCGTTGACCTCGGAGAGGGACAGCGTCGACGACGAGAGCGCGAGGAGGAGGACGGAGTCCTCCGCCGGATTTGATTTCCGAAACGACGGCGGGTTGGGCATGTCGCGCGGGAGGCGGCGCTGTACGGCGGAAATGGCCGACTGCACGTCTTGCGCGGCGCCGTCGATGTCGCGATCCAGGTTGAACTGGAGGGTGATCGAGGTGCTGCCGAGGGAACTGGTCGACGTCATCGAGTCGATGCCGGCGATGCTGGAGAGCTGTTGTTCGAGCGGGGTGGCCACCGACGCGGCCATCGTTTCCGGACTCGCGCCGGGCAGGCTGGCGGAGATCGAGATGGTGGGGAAATCGACGTTGGGGAGCTCGCTGACCGGCAGCTTCTGATAAGCCATCCAGCCGAAGAGGGTGACGGCCGCGGTGATGAGTGTCGTCATCACGGGCCGGCGGATGAAGTGTTCGGGGATGTTCATGAGGCCTTCTTCTCCTTGTCTTTCTTTTTGCCTTCGCCTTTGCCCTCGCCGCTCTTGCCGGCGCGAACGCCGCCGCTCGGGGCGGCAGCGTCTTTGACGTCAACGGGTTTGCCGGGAATGACGCGGAGTTGTCCGTCCGTGACGACCGTCTCGCCGGCGGTGAGGCCCTTGCTGATCACGGCGTCGGCCTCGGAGAGGCGCTCGACGACCACGGGGCGGAGTTCGGCGGTCTTGTCGGATTTGACGACGTAAACATATTGGCCGGTCTGGGAGGTTTGAATCGCGCTGCTGGCCACGGTGAGCACTTCGGGGGAGGCGAGGGTGACGGTGACGGTGGCAAATTGCCCCGGCCAGAGGCGTTGGGCGGTGTTGGGAAAGGTGCCCTTGAGCTTCAAGGTGCCGGTGGACGAATCGACCGTGTTGTCCATGAAGGTGAGATCGCCGTGTTCGGGTTTTTCTTCCAGGCCGGGAGGGATCACCGCGACCTTGAGGGTGCCGGTCGCCCGGTAGCGGACGACGGAACCGAAGTATTGTTGGGGCACGCCGAAGGTGACGTAAATCGGGCTGACCTGATGGATGGTGACGAGGAGGCCGCCGGCTTCGTTGACGCGGACGAGGTCGCCTTCGTGCACCGGGATGTTGCCGGTGCGGCCGGCGAGCGGGGCGCGGATGGAACAGTATTCGAGCTGGAGCTTGGCGGTGGCGAGGCGCGACTCGTCGGACTGCACCTCGGATTCGAGATTGCGGGCGGTGTCGGAAATTTTTTCGAACTGCTCTTTGGACACCATCTGATCGGTGGTGAGCGAGCGATAGCGGGCCACCTGGGTGCGGGCGGTTTCGAGCTGGACCCTGGCCTTTTGGAGATCGGCCTCGGCGGCGCGCAGGGCGTTTTCGAACGGACGGGGATCGATTTCGAAAAGCAGGTCGCCTTCCTTCACCGTCTGACCCTCCTTGATCGCGATCTTCACGAGCGTGCCGGTCACTTGGGAGCGGACCGTGGTGGTGCGGATGGGTTCGACGGCGCCGATGGCCTCGATCACCAACGGGACAATTTTCGTTTGCGCCTGGCCCACATAGACCGGGACCGCGCCGCCGCCCTTCTTGCCGCTGGCTCCACCGGCGCCGCCTGCGGCGGGAGCGGCGGCCTTTTCGCCGCAACCGGTCAGGCAAGCGAGCAGGGCGATTACCGGAAGGAACTGGAGGGGGGCGCCGAGAAGCAGGGCAGGGGAGCGAGGGGTTCGGGAGGACGGCGTGAGAATCATGAGTAAGGGGGAAGGGAAGCGACGATGGCGGCGGGCGAAGGCCGTTCCGCGCAGCAGGACGTTTTCAAGGAGGGTAGGTTGCGTCAGAAGCGCGGGCGAACCTGCGGCGCGAAATCTCATCCGGCAAGCCGCCTTTCGCAGAATTTGCCACCGCCCGGCAAAAACGAAATCCCAGCCCTGGCGCCCTCGTCATAGCCCAAACCTTTTCCTTGCTAGACGGGAGCGCCGACATTTCCCTTGAGGCCATTTTCTTCATGAAAGTCCTCGTCGCCGATAAGATCTCACCCAAAGGAGTCGCCTACCTGCGCCAGCAGCCCGGCATCGAAGTCATCGAGGCCTACGGCTCGTCTCCGGAGAAAATTCTGGAACTCGTCAAGGACGTGCACGCGATCGCGGTCCGCTCGGAAACCAAGATCACGGCGGCCGTGTTCGCCGCCGCGCCGTTGCTCAAGGTCGTCGGCCGCGCCGGGGTCGGCGTGGACAACGTCGATGTCGAGGCCGCCACCGAGCGCGGGGTGATCGTGATGAACACGCCGTCGGGCAACACGATCGCGACGGCCGAGCTGACCTTTACGCATATTCTCTGCGGCGCGCGTCCTGTGCCCCAGGCTGCCGCGTCCATGAAGGCCGGGCAGTGGGACCGGAAGAATTTTTCCGGCATCGAGCTCTTTAAGAAAACCCTCGGCGTGATCGGCCTCGGCCGCATCGGAGCCGAGGTCGCGAAGCGCGCGCAGGCCTTCGGGATGAAGGTGCTCGCCTATGATCCCTATCTCGCGCCGAGCCGCGCCAAGGCCATGCAGGTCGAGGGCGTCACGCTCGACGAGCTCCTCGCGCAGTCGGACTACATCACGGTGCACATGCCGATGACGGACGACACGCACCACATGATCGACGAGGCCGCGTTCGAGAAGTGCAAGAAGGGGCTCCGGATCTTCAACTGCGCCCGCGGTGGTATCATCAAGGAATCGGCGCTTATCGCCGCGCTCAAATCCGGCAAAGTCGCCGCCGCCGGCCTCGATGTTTTCGAGGAAGAGCCGCTGGCGAAGGACAGCGAACTCCGCACGCTCCCCAACGTCGTGCTCACGCCCCACCTCGGCGCTTCCACCACCGAGGCCCAGGAAGCGGTCGGCATCGAAGTTGCCGAGCAGATCGCCGACGTCCTGAACGGCGGTGTGATCCGCAATGCCGTCAACATGCCCTCGATGGACGCGAACGCCGTGAAGGTGCTCGGACCCTCGATCGATCTCGGCGGCAAGCTCGGGACGCTGGTGCAGCAGATCGCGCCGCCGCAGATCGCGACGCTGCGCATCACGTATTGGGGCAAGATCGTCGACCTCGACGTGAACGCCGTCACGCGCGCGATCCAGCGCGGCTTCCTCCGCCGCATCAGCGGCGACTCCGTGAACTTTGTGAACGCGCCCGTCGCGCTCGAGCGTCTCGGGGTCCGCGCCGAAATTGTGAAATCGACGGACGATTCCGGTTACTCGGAGCTCATCCGCGTCGAGGCGATCACGCCGGACAACACGGCTTACACCGCCTCGGGCACGTTCATCGGCAAGAGCAACCAACCGCGCATCGTCAGCATCAACGGTCGCGAGGTCGAAGTCGCCGCCGAGGGCAAGCTCCTCGTCCTCGAGAATCTCGACCAGCCCGGCATGGTCGGCACGATCGGCACCATCCTCGGCCAGGACAAAGTGAACATCGCCGACATGTCGCTCTCGCGCCTCACTCCCGGCGGCACCGCCTACATGGTGGTGCGCGTCGACACCGAGCCGAGCGAGTCGGCCCGGGCGGTCATCAAGGGCCACGCCGCGATCAAGCTGGCGAAGTTCGTGCAGTTGTAACCGCCCGCTGATCCGCGCGCATGATCGTTTCGCTCCTCCTCGCCGCCGTTGTGGGGTATCTGTTGGGCGCACTGCCCTTCGGCTACCTCGTCGCGAAGGCGAAGGGGGTGAACATCTTTGAGGTCGGCAGCAAAAACCCCGGCGCGACCAATGTGCGCCGGGTGCTCGGGCACGGGCCGGGGAATTTGGTGCTGTTGCTGGATGCGGCCAAGGGGGCGCTGGCGGTGGGATGGATGATCCTTCTCAGCCGGAACGGCGGAAACATCGCGCCGGATGATCTCCTTCCGCTTGAGGTCACCGGGCTCGTCGCCGCCATGCTCGGCCACAGTTTCTCCTGTTTCACCAAGTTCAAGGGCGGCAAGAGCGTGGCCACCGGCGCCGGCGGTTTTCTCGTACTGTTTCCCCTTGGCATGGGCATCGGCTTCGTGGTCTTCAGCCTGACGCTCGCGCTCTCCCGCTACGTGTCGCTCGCGTCCATGCTCGGCGCCGCCTCGCTGCCGTTTGCGGCGTTTGCGTTCAAGCAGCCTTCGCCGGTCATCTCGCTGGCGGCGATGGCCGCCGCGTTTGTCATCTACCGCCACCGCGCGAACCTCGCGCGCATCCGCGCGGGCACCGAAAGCAAAGTCGGTCAGAAAAAGACCGACGCCCCCCACTCATGAGCGAACCCATCACGATCAACATCGGCCTCTGCGGCTTCGGCACCGTCGGGCAGGGCGTATGGAAACATCTTTCGGCCAATCTCGCCGAACTCGAGTCGCGCCTCGGCGTGAAACTCAATCTCGCGCGCGCCGCCGTGCGCGACCTCACGAAGGCCCGCACGGTCAGGGTCCCCGCGGCCAAACTCACCGACGATCCGCTCGCCATCGCCAACGATCCGGCGATCCACGTCGTGTGCGAACTCATGGGCGGCACGACGCTGGCGCGCAAAGTCACGCTCGCCGCGCTGCGGCACGGCAAGATCGTCGTCTCCGCCAACAAGGCGCTCATCTGCGAGCACGGCGCGGAAATCTTCGAAGTCGCGCGCCGGCACGGCGGCCACTTCTTCTTCGAGGCCTCCGTCGCCGGGGGCATTCCGATCATCAAGGCCCTCCGCGAGGGGCTCGTCGCGAACCGGTTCCCGCGCATTTACGGCATTCTGAACGGCACGTGTAACTACATCCTCACCCAGATGGAGGACCGCGACGCCCCCTACGCCAGCGTGCTCGCCGATGCGAAGCGTCTTGGTTACGCCGAGGCCGACGAGTCGCTCGATGTCGACGGCTGGGACACCGCGCACAAGGCCAGCGTCCTCGCGTGGCTCGCGCACGGCGTCTGGGTGAAGACCGACCAGATGATCGTCGAAGGGATCTCGCGTATCACGCCGGCGGATTTCAAGAACGCCGCCACGCTCGGCTTCGGCATCAAGCTCCTCGCGGTGATCACGCGCGACTTCGCGAAAAACGAACTCTGCGTGCGCGTGCACCCGACGCTCCTCCCCGAGGGCAACGTGATCGCCAACGTCAGCGGCGTGTTTAACGCGATCTCCGTCACCGGCGACGTCGTCGGCACCACCCTCTACAGCGGACGCGGCGCCGGCCAGGACGCCACCGCGAGCGCGGTGATCAGCGATATCGCCGACGCCGTGGCGCTCATCAAACACGGCAAAGGCGCGCACTTCATCGGCGAAGCGGTTCCCGCGCCGCGCCACGAGAAACGCCTCGCGCCACCCGAGCACATCCGCTCGCGTTACTACCTTCGTCTCACGGTCAAAGACCAGCCCGGCGTGCTCGCGCGCGTCGCCTCGGTCATGGCGAAACACCACGTCAGCATCGCCAGCGTCATTCAAAATCCCGCCGAAACCGTCGGCGCCGCCTCGCTCGTCCTCACGACGCACCAGAGCAACGAAAAGGCGATGCACGCCACGCTCAAGCAACTCGGCGCCCTCGCCGCCGTCCTCGACGAACCGGTGCTCCTGCGCATCGGCGATTTCAACGACTAGTTTTTCGCAAAACCTCCATGGCCAGAATCGTCCAAAAATACGGCGGCACCTCGGTGGGTGACGTCGACCGCATCAAGAACGTCGCCGCCCGCATCAAGGCGTTTCGCGACGAGGGCAACGAACTCGTTGTCGTCGTCTCGGCCCGCTCCGGCGTGACCAACGAACTCATCGCGCGCGCGAAATCGATCCACCCGAATCCGCCCGAGCGCGAGATGGACCAGCTCCTTTCCATCGGCGAGCAGGAGACGATCGCGCTCACCGCGATGGCGCTCGAGGCGATCGGCGTCGACGCCGTGAGCTACACCGGCGCGCAGGCCGGCATCTTCACCGACACGGTGCACACCAAGGCGAAGATCAAAACCATCGATGCGAAGCCTCTCGAAAAAGACCTGAGCGCCGGCAAGGTGATCATCGTCGCGGGCTTTCAGGGCATCAACGACGAGGGCCACATCACGACGCTCGGCCGCGGCGGTTCCGACCTCACGGCCATTGCGCTCGCCGCCGCCATCAAGGCCGACAAGTGCGAGATCTACACGGACGTCGACGGCGTTTACACCGCCGACCCGCGCGTCGTCAAAGACGCCCGCAAGCTCAACGAAATCAGCTACGACGAAATGCTCGAGCTGGCCTCCCTCGGCTCCAAGGTCATGCAGACGCGGTCGGTTGAGTTCGCATCGAAATACAACGTCGTTTTTGAAGTCCGCTCCTCTTTTAACAACAACCCAGGAACCATCGTGAAACAAGAAGTCGCCTACATGGAAAAAGTCGTCGTTCGCGGCGTCGCCGTCGACAAGGACCAGGCCAAGGTCGTCGTCAGCAACATCGCCGACAAACCCGGCACCGCCGCGAAGGTCTTCCGCGCGCTCGCGGAGGCCAACATCAACGTCGACATGATCGTCCAGAACGTCGGCCGCGACGGCGTGGCGAATCTCACCTTCACCGTCCCGCAGACGGAAGTCGGCAAGGTCGAGCGGACGCTCGCGCCGGTGCTGAAGGACATCGGCGGCAGCGTGACGCTGGACGACCAGATCGCGAAGCTCTCCGTTGTCGGGGTGGGCATGCGCACGCACAGCGGCGTGGCCTCGACGCTGTTCACCGCCTTGGCCGGCGCCGGCATCAACCTCGAGTTGATCAGCACGTCGGAAATCAAAATCTCCGTCGTGATCGCGAAAAACAAGGCCGACGAGGCCGCGCGCGTCGCGCACAAGGCCTTCGAATTGGAAAAACTGTGAGGGCCGGGCGGACTTTGGTCCGCCTGCTTCGAATCGAACACCACCGAGCGGCGGACTGAAGTCCGCCCTACTTTCAAGCCCGATGCGCTTCCTTTCCACCCGCGGCCAGACTCCGTCCCTCGGCTTCTCCGACGCCGTGGCCACCGGCCTTGCGCCGGACGGCGGGCTATTCCTGCCGGAGACGCTGCCGGATTTCTCCGGCCAGCTCGCGGCGTTTGAGAAGCTTTCCTACGCCGAACTCTGCTTCGAGTTCATGCGGGTGTTTGCGACGGACATTCCGGCCGAGACGCTGCGCCGCATCGTCACCGCGAGCTACACGACGTTTGCCGATCCCGCGATCGCGCCGCTGAAGCCGCTCGGAAAGAATCTCTACGTGCTCGAGCTCTTCCATGGGCCGACGCTCGCGTTCAAGGACTTCGCGCTCCAACTCCTCGGCAATCTCTACGCGCACCAGTGCGTCGTGCGCCGCGAGACGATCAACGTCCTCGGCGCCACGTCCGGCGACACGGGCGCCGCGGCGATTCACGGTCTGCTCGGGAAACCCGGCACCGCGATTTTTATTCTCTATCCCGACGGCCGCGTCTCACCGCTGCAGGAACGCCAGATGGCCTGCACGGGTGCGGAGAACGTCTTCGCGATCGCGGTCGACGGTTCGTTCGACGACGCGCAGGCCTCGCTGAAGGAAATCTTCGGCGACCAGGCTTTCCGCACGCGCCACCGCTTGTCCGCGGTCAATTCCATCAACCTCGCGCGCGTCCTCGCGCAATGCGTTTACTATCTTTACGCATGGCTGCGGCTCCCGGCGAGTGAGCGCGGCAACGTCGAGTTCGTGGTGCCGACGGGCAATTTTGGCAATGTGCTCGCGGGCTGGCTGCTCCAGCAAATGGGCGTGCCGATCCGCGGTTTCAAAGTCGCGACGAACCAGAACGACATCCTCCACCGGCTCTTCACGACGGGGGAATACCGGGTCGGCACCGTGCAACCGAGCCTCGCGCCGTCGATGGATATCCAGGTCGCGTCGAACTTCGAGCGCTTCATCTATTTCAACGTCGGCCGCGATCCGGCGCGCGTGCGCGAGGTCATGCAGACCTTCAAGACGACCGGCGCCTACACGTTCGCGAACTTCAACCGCGACACGTTCAGCGCCTCGCGCACCAGCGATGCGGAGATCGCGAGCATCATCACGCGGGTTTATCGCGAGCACGGCTACGTGGCGGATCCGCACACGGCGTGCGGTTTCAAGGAGCTGAATCCCGACCGCGTGAGCATCGTGCTCTCGACGGCGAGCCCGGCCAAGTTTCCCGACACGATCCGCGCCGCCATCGGCGTCGAGCCGACGCATCCGAGCCTCGAAGCGCTCAAGGCGCGCAAAATCGTGAAGCACCTGCTCTCGGCGACGCCCGCGGCGATCCGGGCGTTTGTCGACCGGCACGCGGTCGGGTAGATTTGTCTTCGCGCCCGGGATCACGGCGAGCCCGCCCGAATTCACGGCGGCGCGAATAGCGGACACAATGAACTCGCCACGGCGCGAAACGTGTCCGAGATATCGCGTCCGTTAGTGACGACGATGACGCCCGGAACGAACCGGGCCATCTTCGTGAATTCATACCCCCCATGAAGACGACCACGAAGAAAAGCCCCGCGCGTCCGCTCACGCGGCGCGAGTTTGTCGGCCGAGCTTTGACCACGGCCGGAGTCATCGCTGGAGCGCCGGCGTTCCTGCGCGGCCAGAACCTCAACAGCAAACTGAACATTGCGTTCCTGGCCTGCGGTGGCCGCGCCAACACGAGCCTCGGTGAACTCACGCGCGTGCCGGGGCGCGCGGGAGGCAAGGGCGGCAAGCAGGCCGCCGCCGATCCTGCCGCGGGCCCGCATCCCGACGAGAACGTCACCGTGCTCTGCGACATCAACCAGGTCGCGATCGATTCCGCGGCGCAGCGTTACCCGCAGGCGAAAACCTTTACCGACCTCCGTCGCGTCTTCGACCGCCCGAACGATTTTGACGCCGTGGTGGTCTCGACCGCGGAGCACACGCACGTGTTCGCCACGTATCTGGCACTCACGCACGGCAAACACGTCTATTGCGAGAAACCGCTCGCCTACAATCTTTGGGAGACGCGGTTGATTCGCGAAACCGCGGCGAAGTATCCGAAACTCTCGACGCAGATGGGGAACCAGGCCCACGCCTCCGTGGCGCGCCGCACGATCAAGGAGATTCTCAACACGGGCGTCATCGGCCCGGTGCGGGAGGTGCACGTCTGGGCGGATCGCGCGTGGGGCCTGCAGGACGCCGCGTCAGCGGAGAAGTTCGACAAACCGCACGGCTTCTACAACGGCACGCAGATCGTCAACCGCTTCACGGAGGAGATGCCGGTGCCGGCGACGTTGAACTGGGACCTGTGGGTTGGGCCCGCGCCCATGCGGCCTTTCCACGCGACGTATTTTCCAGGTCCGCGGTGGTATCGCTGGTGGGAATTTGCCAATGGCACCATGAGCGACCTCGGCAGTCACGACAACGACGTGCCCTTCACAGTGCTCGACCTCTGGCGGCCGGACGGGAAGGGCGGGCGGGTGCTGGCTCCGGCGACGATCGAGGCGGTGTCGCCGAACGTGCCGGTGGCTCACCGCGAACTCTCTCCGGCCACGATGATGGCGACGTTTCAGTTTCCGGCGGCGGGCGCCCAGCCTGCGCTCAAGCTCGTGTGGCACCAGGGCGACAGCAAACCGCCGGGCTGGATTCCGGCCTGGGGCAAGCGCTCGTGCGTGTTTATGGGCGACAAAGGCCTGTTGCTCGGCGACGGAATGCTGCTGCCCGAGGAGCGCTTCAAAGGTTTTATCGCGCCGCCGGCGACCTTGCCACGCTCGCCCGGTCACTGGATCGAGTGGGTTAACTATGCGAAGGGCAATGGCCCTGTGCCCGGCTCGAATTTCCAATATTCGGGTTGGACGACCGAGGCGAACCACCTCGGCAACGTGGCCTATCGCACGGGAAAAAAGATCGAGTGGGACTATGCGAATCTGCGCGCGACCAACGCGCCGGAAGCGGCGCCCTTCATCAAACGGCCCGCCTACCGCAAGGGGTGGGAGGGCATTCTCCATGCATGACGTACAAAGAGGGGGCCAGTCGTTTCCGGCCATGAAGCGTCGCGCATTCCTGAAAATCTCTGCGGGCGCCGCGGTGGCGGCGGCTCTCGTCCCGCCCGCGTTCGCCGCGCCGAAGCGGGCTCTGCGCAAGGCGATCATGTATTCGACGATCGGCGTGAAGGGCACGGTGCTCGAAAAATTCCGGGCCATGAAGGCGGCAGGATTCGACGGCGTGGAGCCGATGGGCGCGATGAATCGCGACGAGGTGGTCGCCGCGCTCAAAGAAACCGGTCTTCAGGCCGCGAGCGTGTGTGATCACATCCATTGGGTGAAGCCGCTCTCCGCGCCGGACGAGGCCACGCGCAAGATCGGCTTCGACGGCCTCGTGCACAGTCTGCACGACGCGCACGCCTACGGTGCGACGAGCGTGCTGCTCGTGCCGGGCGTCGCCCGCAACGGAGTGACCTACCAGCAGTGCTTCGAGCGCTCGATCGTCGAAATCAAGAAAGCGATTCCGGTGGCGCGCGACCTTGGCGTGAAGATCGCGATCGAGAATGTCGGCAACGATTTCATCCAGACGCCCGAGCAGGCGGTCGACTACCTCGATGCGATCGGCAGCGAATGGGTGGCCTGGCATTTCGACATCGGCAATGTCGGGCGGCGCGGTCCCGCCGCCGAGCAATGGATTCCGCTCCTCGGGAAGCGCATCAACCGGATCCACATCAAAGATTACTCCGCGGCGCCGCCCGATGCCGCCGGGAAGGCGGCCGCGCGGCCCAAACTCCTCGACGGCGACACGAATTGGCCGGCGGTCATGACGGCGTTGGACAAGGTGGGCTACGCTGGCTGGGCCATCTCGGAGCAGCCCGGCAACCAGGCCGCCGATGTGGAAACAGCCCGTGATTTGGCCCAGCGGATGGACCGGATTTTTGCGTTGTGAGCCCGATGGACGCAGGCGGCGGCGCAGTCATCCGTTGACGCGACGGCGGGTTGGTCGCTGACTCGGGCCGGCAACCGGCGGCGACGCGCACCCTTCAGTTTCATTTAGCTCACGATCATGAAAACGACCCACCGCAGAGACTTTATCAAGACGGGCGCAATCGGCACGGCGGGGCTGGCCATCGGCGGGATGGGTTTTAGTGCGAAATCGTATGCGGCCATCGCCGGCGCCAACGAGCGGATCAATCTTGCGGTCATCGGGCTGCGCAACCAGGGCACCGTGCACCTCACCAGCTATTGCAGCCTGAAGGAGAGTCACCGCGTCCGCCTGCACGCGCTGTGCGATACGGACGAGGCGCTCTTCGCCCCGGCGTTGAAACTGGTCGCGGAAAAATCCGGCCAGACGCCGACGACGCATTGGGACCTGCGGGCGGTCCTCGACGACAAGGCGGTTGATGCGGTCTCGATCGTCACGCCGAACCATTGGCACGCGCTGGCGACGGTCTGGGCGTGTCAGGCGGGCAAACACGTTTACGTCGAGAAGCCGGCGTCCCACAATATTTGGGAAGGCCGCCAGATGATCGAGGCGGGGCGCAAGTATGACCGGCGCATGCAGGTCGGGTTGAACAACCGTTCGTCCTCGAATGTGCGCGAGGCGATGGCGTTTTTGCACAAGGGCGGGATCGGCGAGATTTACCTCGCCCGCGCCCTCTGTTTCAAGGCGCGCGATTCGTATGGTCTGGCGAAGGACGGGACGCCGCCGGCGACGTTCCACTACGACCGCTGGCTCGGGCCCGCGCCGCTGCGGCCCTACAATGAAAAACGCAGCCACTACAACTGGCATTGGTATTGGGATACGGGCAATGGCGACACGGGCAACACGGGGCCGCATCAGCTCGATCTGGCCCGTTGGGGCCTGCAGAAGAACGAGCACCCGGTGGCGGTTTACTCGACCGGCGGATTGTTTGGATTTACGCAGGACGAGGGGAAAACGCCCGGCAAACGCGTGTATGGCGACGTCGAGGCTTATGGCCACGACAAGACTTCGCAGGAGACGCCGAACACGCAGACGGCCGCCTACACCTACGCCGACGGCAAGATCATCGAGATGGAAACCCGTGGCCGCTACACGAACCACGAGGGCAGCCAGGGCCAGGAAGTGGGCAATCTATTCTACGGCTCCGAGGGCTGGCTCGAAATCGGCGGGAATAGCTGGAAAGCGTTTCGGCGGCGGGAAAAGCAGCCGTTCGCGCAGTCCAAGGACGCCGAGCGCGAGCGCGCGGCGCACTGGGCGAATTTCCTCGAGGCCCTGGGGGCGGGAAAGAACGCCGTGCTGCACGGCGATATTCACGAGGGCCATCTGTCCACTTCGCTCTGCCATCTCGCCAATATTTCGTATCGCGTCGGACGTTCGCTGAAGTTCAACGGCGCGCAGGAAAAATTTGTGAACGACGCGGAGGCTGATGCGCTGCTGACGCGCGTTTACCGGGCGCCGTATGTCGTGCCGGGCACGGTTTAGGCGGCTTGGGTGACCGCCCCGGCGGCGGCGCGGCGGCGGGGCGAAAAGCTCCCTTGCCAGCGGTGGGGCGCGCCGCAAACCTCCGCCCTCTTATGGCCACCGCCGTCAAAATCTACGACACCACGCTGCGCGATGGCACGCAGGGTGAAGGCATCAGCTTTTCCGTCACCGACAAGCTGCTGATCGCCCAAAAACTCGACGCGTTCGGCGTGGACTACATCGAGGGCGGTTTTCCCGGTTCCAATCCGCGCGACATCACGTTTTTCCAGGAGGCGAAAAGCCTGAAGCTCAAGCACGCGCGCCTGGCGGCGTTCGGCTCCACGCGCCGGGCCGGGGCCAAGGCCGACGAGGACGCCCAATTGCGCACGCTCCTCGACAGCGGCATGCCGGTCATGACGATCGTGGGGAAGACGTGGACGCTCCATGTCACCGAAATCCTTCGCACCACGCTCGAGGAAAACCTGGCGATGATCGAGGACTCGGCGCGCTACCTCGTGGCGCAGGGCCGCGAGGTGATTTACGACGCGGAGCACTATTTCGACGGCTACAAGTCCGACCCCGACTACGCGCTGCGGACGCTCGCGGCGGCGCTGCGCGGCGGCGCGAGCAATCTGACGCTGTGTGACACGAACGGCGGCACGCTCGTCGACGAGTTCAAGGACATCGTTGCGCGGGCGGTGAAGGAGTTTGGGGCCGACAAGGTCGGCGTGCATTGCCACAACGACGGCGGACTCGGCGTGGCGCTCACGCTCGCCGGGGTCGGGGCGGGTGCGACGCTGGTGCAGGGGACGATGAACGGTTACGGCGAACGGGTGGGCAACGCCAACATGGCGACGGTGCTGCCGAATCTCTTTCTCAAAATGGACCGCACGTCGCGTTGTGCGGCGAACCTCCCGCAGCTGCGCGATTTGTCCCTGTTCTTCGACGAACTGGCCAATTTGCGCCCCGACCCGAAGGCGCCGTTCGTCGGGCAATCGGCGTTTGCCCACAAGGGCGGACTGCACGCGAATGCCGCGCAGAAGGTCGCGCGCAGTTACGAACACATCGACCCCGCCCTCGTCGGCAACCGCACGCGCGTGCTCGTCTCTGACATGGCCGGACGCAGCAGCCTCGCGCTGAAGGCGAAGGAACTCGGCTTGGAACTCGACGAGAAACGTCCCGAGATGAAGGGGCTGATCGAGGAGCTGAAGGAACGTGAATTCCGCGGCTACGAATACGAGGCCGCCGACGCGTCGTTCCGCCTGCTCGTTGAGAAACATCTCGGGCAGCGCCGGGCCTTTTTCGAAGTGGAGAGCTACCGCGTCATGGTGGAGCGCCACGGGGCCGACCTCTGGTCGGAGGCCACGGTGAAGCTGCGGGTCGCGGGCGAGTTGGTCCACACGGTCGCGGAAGACGCGGGTCCCGTCGGCGCGTTGGACAAGGCCCTGCGCCTCGCGTTGGAGAAGACGTATCCGCAAATCCGGTCCGTGACCTTGCGTGACTTTAAGGTCCGTATCCTCGAAAACACCGGCAACACGAGCGCCCGCACGCGGGTGTTGATCGAGAGCGGCGACGGCGGACGCATCTGGGGCACGGTCGGGGTGAGCGACAATATTATCGATGCGAGCTGGGAAGCGCTGCGCGAGTCGGTGGAGTTCAAACTGTCGCAGGGCTGAGGTTCGGGGGCGGTCGCTTGTCGGCCGTCCGCGGCTCGGCGACAAGCGCCGGCCCGCCCCGCCAATTATCAAGAAACGACGGTCTGACGCCGGCGCAGCTGGACCGGTGGTGGGGCGGTGGGCGCGCGCCGACGGGGCGGTGCCCGCGTGATTCGTGGCGGGAAATGACGGGGTGGGCGGGGCGGTTTTGAGCGGCGGATCGCGGCGGAGGCGGGCGGCCGGAAAAACGCCTGTCCCGATGAATTGAATTCGATGGTGAAAAAAGCCTTGCCGTCGGGGGAGCGAGTCGAGAGCTTCCGCCTTCCTTGTCCGGTAGGATACTCAAGTGGCCAACGAGGGGAGACTGTAAATCTCCTGGCTTACGCCTTCCCTGGTTCGAATCCAGGTCCTACCACCAATTTCCTTCGGTCCGGCCCGGCGGAGGGAGGTCCGCCGAGGTGTCCGGCGCGAATGCGCGCGGCGAGCTTGGGTTTGTTACGAACTCACAAAAGTCGCCGGTCGGACCGGATTTTTCTCCCGTTTTCCGCCACCAAGCATTTCGTTTCAGGTCCATTGGCTCCCATGATCATGAAGCATCCGTCCCTCTCTGTCTTCACCTCGGTCGTATCGCGGTTTTTCCCGTTGGCGCGCTCCCTCCGCCGGCTCGGCGCAGGCCTCGTGGCCGGCGGATTCGCGGGGACCCTGTGGGCCCAACCGCTCGCAGTGACTACGTTTGCCGGACAGGCCGGCGCGCGGGGGAACGTCGACGGCCCAGGCACGGCAGCGCGGTTTTTCGGCCCGAGCGGGATCATGGCCGACGGGGCGGGCGGATTGTACGTCGCCGACGCTTTGAATAACACGATCCGCCGCGTGACCTCTGCCGGCGTGGTGAGCACCGTCGCGGGCGGAAACGTCAACGAAATCACCAATTTGCCCGAGCGCGGCTACGCCGACGGGGCGGGCCGCAACGCCCTGTTTTCGACCGGTTTTTCCGTGACCGCGGGCACCGACGGACCGCTCATCGTGTCGAATTACGGCGCGCTGACGATGGCGCTGGACGGTGCGGGCAATCTTTACGTGGCCGACACGTTGAACCACGTGATCCGGAAGATCACGTCAGGCGGGGTGGTTTCCACTTTCGCGGGCGCCGCAGGCAGTTCGGGCAGTGTGGATGACGTGGGCGCCGCTGCGAAATTTTCCTCCCCCTATGGGGTCGCGGTCGATCCGACGGGAAATATTTACGTGGCCGATGCGGGCAACAACACGATCCGCAAGATCACGCCGGGCGGCGTGGTCAGCACGTTCGCCGGTCGCGACGGCTCCAATGCCGGCGCTGCAGACGGTAACGGCACCAACGCGCGTTTCAATAACCCGAGCGGGCTCGCCGTCGACGGGGCGGGCAACATTTACGTCTCCGACACCAACAACCATACGGTTCGCAAAATCACCGGTGCGGGCGCGGTCACCACGCTGGCCGGATTTGCGGGTGCGAAGGGCAGTTCGGACGGCCTGGGTTTGAGTGCCCGTTTCAGCGGCCCAACCGGTATTTCGGCGGACCGCACCGGCACGCTTTACGTGGCTGATACGGGCAACGCCACGATTCGCAAAATTTCGCCGGGAGGATCGGTGAGCACGATCGCCGGATTTGCGGGGGTCGCGGGCGCCGCCGAGGGGACGGGCAACGCCGTTCGTTTCACCACGCCCTACGGGGTCGCGGTCGACACCGCCGGAAATGTGTTCGTCGCCGACAGCGGGAACAACGCGATCCGCAAGGGAGTGGTGGCGGCTGCGTCGTCCGGCACCGTCGCGATTCAGACCCAGCCGAAAAGCCAATATGTTAATGTCGGCACCAAAGTCGGGCTCACGGTGGAGGCGACCGGCACGCCGGCGCCGACCTACCAGTGGCGGAAGAACAATGTGGCTATCCCCGGTGCGACGACGGCGTCGCTGACCTACGCCTCGATCCAGTTTTCTGACGAAGCGAGCTACACGGTAGTCGTCACCAGCAGCACGGTATCGGTCACCAGCGCTCCCGGAGTCGTGCAGGTTTATCCGGCCAATCTTCCCATCCCCAATGTCATTTTTCGCATCCAACCTGCGGCCCAAGCTTTGTTGGTGGGCCAAAGTGCGACGTTTTTCGTGGAGGTTGTGGGAGCGGCAGTGCCCGCGTATCAGTGGCAGAAGAACGAGGTAAATATTTCCGGGGCGACGGCGGTCGCGTTCACGATTCCTGCATTGCAAGCGTCGGATGCCGGTGACTATCGGGTCGTCGTCACTGCCGGCGGAGAAGTTCAAAATTCGAGTTCGGCGGGGTTGAGCGTCGGCGGAGCGATTGTCCCCCCCCCGCCGCCCCCGCCCCTTCCGCCCCCGCCCCTTCCGCCCCCGCCGGTGCCGGTGCCGGTAGCGTTTGGCCGGATCATCAATCTTTCCATTCTCACGTCGATTGCGACGGGCGGGGACAATTTTACGATGGGTTACGTGGTCGGCGGGAATGCGACGAGCGGAGCGAAGCCGCTCGTGATTCGCGCGGCCGGGCCCTCCCTCGGCGCGCTCGGGGTAGGCGGCACCCTCGACGACCCGAAGTTCGAGCTTTTCGCGGGCGCGACGAAGACGGGCGAGAACGACAACTGGGGTGGGGCGCCGCAACTCACCGCGGCACTCGCGGCCGTCGGGGCGTTCGCCTATGTGGGCCCGACCTCGAAGGACGCGGCGGCCACGGCGAACATCACCTCGCGCGACAATTCGGTCGTGGTGTCCGCGGCGGGTAGCGGCGCCGGACTGGTGATCGCGGAACTCTACGATGCGACCCCGTCGGACACCTTCGTCGCAGCGACCCCGCGGCTGATCAATGTGTCGGTGCGCAAACATCTCGGCCCGGGGTTGACGGCGGGCTTCGTGCTCGGCGGCTCGGCGGCGACGAAGGTGTTGATCCGCGCGGTCGGCCCGACGCTCGGGGTGTTTGGTGTGCCGGGAGTGGTGACCGATCCGCAGCTCACGCTTTTCAACGGGGTCTCGGTTAAGATTGGCGAGAACAACGATTGGGGCGGCACGGCGGAGCTCACCGCGGCGTTCGGGGCCGTCGGGGCCTTCGGCCTGCCGGCGACCTCGAAGGACGCGGCGTTGCTCGTGACGCTGCCACCGGGAAATTATTCCGTGCAGGCCGCGGGTACGGCGAATACCACGGGCGTCGCGCTCGTGGAGGTTTACGAGGTGCCGTAAGGTGCTCCGGAGCCGAGCGCGGCTCTCCGTCTTTTTGCGGATGATAAAACGGTCTCGACGGCCAGAGGCGTGGTTCCGCTTTGGCAGCCGCCGCCGCGCGATTCCGGCCGGAGCCCTTGCGATTTACGGCGTGCGCTGCAGGCGGGTAAGTGTAAGTTCTCCTCGTGTTCGCAGCGCCGGCTTGCGAGAAAATACGACAACAGCTTATTCGGTCTGCTGTCGTCGGTCCGGCGACGAGGGTATTTCCAATGTCTCAACTCGATGAAAAATTAAAGACTCTGCTGGTGCGCGAGGCGCATCTGCGGTTGAGCCGCGAGCAGTTGCGGCCGATTTGGGCGAGCAAAGAGGCGGAGTTGCGGGCGGTGCAATCGTCCAAACCGACCTTTTTACCCGTTATGGGACGGCGGGCGAAGGAGGAGTATCTTGGGCGGCTGGCGACCGCCCAAGAGACCGTCCGGATCCTGCGCAACGGGCTGGAGGTCGTCGAGCGGTGCGAGCCGCACATCAAGAAGATGATCGAGGAGGAGATCGAAAATGTGCTGCGCAACCAGTGTGAGGAATATGTGCAGGCGCTGGCGGCGCGAAGGCAGAAGGACGATTGGGTGCGGTGTCTGGACCGGTTTGCCGCGATGATTTTCGAGTTCACGCGTTCGCTCGGCAACGTGCGCAACGTCGCGTGCTCGGGCTATACGCGCGACACGAAAGTGTATTCCGAGGCGGCGGTGCAGGCCTTCACGTTGGCGATCACGGCAGCGCAGAAGGTCGAGGGAGAGATCAAGTTTGCGAACAAGATTTCGAGCGAACAACAGCGGATGCTGAAGGAAAACGGCTTCGACACGAGGCCCTTGCCGCGTCTGCCGGAGACCGGCTACGCCGTGTGGGTGTCCAAGATCAGCTCGTTGCCGCTGGCCGAGGCTCAGGTGCAGTTTGACCAGCTCATCGACCAGACGAAGAAACTTTTCGAGACCGGCATTCCCGAACTCCGCGGCCAGGCGGACAACGTCGAGGTCTCCCAGGGAAACGAGATTCATAATTTCCTCCTCGCCGCGTGGGAGCAGTTTCGGGCGGAGGTGGCCCCAGAAATTTTTTCCGGCGACACCGAGAGCAATGTGGCGGAAACCGAGCGGATGCTGGTGGCATCGGCCCGCACGAGCGTCCTCGGGCGGCTTGAGACGTTCGCGACCAGCAAGGACTAGCGCGTTTTCCATGAAACGAGGGCCAACGTGGGCGCACTCGTTTTTGGCATCCTTGGTGGGGATCTTCGCGAGCGCTTGGTTGGACGCCGACCGTGTGAGGGTTTGGTTGGACGCCGACGGAGTGAGGGCTTGGTTGGACGCCGACCGAGTGAGGGTTTGGTTGGACGCCGACGGAGTGAGGGCTTGGTTGGACGCCGACGGAGTGAGGGCTTGGTTGGACGCCGACCGAGTGAGGGTTTGGTTGGACGCCGACGGAGTGAGGGGTGGGAGCGGGTTTCGGCGCTTGCGGGCGTGCCTCCACTTCGCGCCACCTCACCGCCAGGGGCTCAAGGTCGGGCAAGGAGGTGGGCATGCAGCACGTCCTGGCGCCGGCAGAGGCGATCGGTGCAAGGGACCCTTTGTTTTCCTGGGCCCCAAAATTGTCTATGACCGCGATGCCGCGGCGCGCGTCGCGCTTCGGCGTCCTTGGCCCGGACGTGTTCGGCGGTGTGGAGCGTCGCTCTCTGGCAGGGCGCCCAAGGGCAACGAGGTCATCGTGCACCGCACCAAGGACGTCGCCCTGAAAAGGCGAAGCAAACGCTCTTGGCGGAAAGGCTCGAAGCGGAGATGGAGCAGGGGGCGCTCGCCGGCAAAGGGACCGCACCGCCGGGCGCCGTGGCTATCGCAGCGGACAGGACACCCGTTCGTCGGTGACCCGCGGCGGTACGCTCAAACGCGGGTGCCGCAGAATGGGGCAGGGGCGATTCCCGATCGGGATGTTCACGCGCAATCAGCGCGGCGAGAATGCCCCGGTGGCCGCGCGGATGGAGACGGATGTGCAGGGCGGGTCGACCTGCCGGACGAAAGCAATCACCGGGGAACCCTGCGGTCATGAGTTCAGCGCCTTCGCGGTCCGTGACCTCAACCAGAAACAGCGGGGCCAGCTCCCGCACAGCGGGCGCGGCGGCGCGAGCTTCGGTGCCGGCACGTCCGCCACCCGCGCGGACGCGTTGGCCCAGCCGTACGCCAAGGTGGCCGCCACCGGGCGTCGAGTTTGCCTGGCGAAGCGACCGCACGCTGACGCAGGTCACGCGCGGTGCGATAAGGCTCGCGCAGATTCCAGTCGCGGTAACTGACTCCGCGGCCGATTTATTTTTTCTCCGTGGCGCCTGTCGGCGACCTCACCTCTGAACGTTTTTTTCGCGGCCACGCCGAAAGGCGGAAATCGGTTCGCCTGACGTCGTAAAACTAGGCGAAGCCAAACAGGCTGATGCCCCAGGC
>CAJAYO010000630.1 GCA_903948415.1 uncultured Opitutia bacterium
CCGGGCCGATGGAAAAACCCCCTCCATGTTACCCCTCTACCGTCAGGTCGGCTGGTTTCACCGCCTCCTCCTGACGCTCACGCTGATCCTCTTTTTCTCGCTGCCTCCACTCCACCTCCGTGGCGCGGAGTTGGCGCGAAGACCGTTTGCCATTCCGGCGGCGGATGCGGAGGTGACGCTCGAGACGTTTTCCGATCAGGCCGGCGCTCAACTCGTCTACTTGATCGACGACGTGCGCGGTGTGACGACCCAGCCCGTGCAAGGCACGTTCGCGATCCGCGACGCGCTCGAGCGGTTGGTCGCCCACACGGCGTTGAGGGTGGAACTGGATGGGAAAACCGGCGCCTTCGTCATCCGCCGCGAACCGAATTCGCGCGCAGAGGCGGAGTCACCACTACCGACAAACCAAGCCCTGCCTACTACTATGAAAAAATCTCCCCGGTCCCTCCTGGCCGCCCTCGCCGGATTGATCACCCTCGGCTCCCCCGCCGGCGCCCAGAACGCCGCCCTTCCGAAAGGAGAAGAGCCCCTCGTGCTTTCGCCGTTCACGGTCGATACATCGCGGGATACCGGATATGCCGCGTCGAGCACGCTGGCCGGCACGCGCTTCAACACCGCGCTGCGCGACGTCGCCGCGCCGGTCGCCGTGCTCACGCCGGAATTTCTCAAGGACATCGGCGCCCACACCGTGCTCGAAGCCGCGTCGTTCGCCGTCAGCACCGAGCGCGATCCGTCAGGCTTCGATGCCAGCAGCAACGCCCCTGGCGCCGCGCGCATCCGTGGTCTCTTCGTACGCTCCAACTCGCAGGATTTCTTCAACACCAACTTCCCGCTCGACGATTACAATCTCGACCAGATCAGTATCAACCGGGGCCCCAACTCGCTGCTCTTCGGCATCGGCAGCCCCGGCGGCCTCGTCACTGGCGTGACGAAACGGGCCGGTTTCCGTGACCAAGGCTCCGCCTACGTCGAGGTCGGCAGCCACCGCCGACTCCGCAGCGTGGTCGACCTCAACCGCGTGCTCGTGCCCGACCGCCTCGCCCTGCGCGTCGCCGTGCTGCACCGCGACACCGACACGTTTCGCGAAGCGACTGAGTGGAAAGACCGCCGCATCTATGGCGCGCTCACGTGGAAGATTTTTAACACTTCCGCGTATCAGACGACGTTCCGCGCGAACGTCGAGAACGGCGGCGCCGAACGCATCAGCGGCAACCTCAACACGCCGACGGACGCGATCAGCACGTGGCTGGCGGCCGGCCGGCCTCTCCTCGACGGGCTGCGCCCAGCTACGGCCGGCGCTCTGCCCGCCGGCGTGGTCAACGCCGCCGGCACGGCCAACCTCGTGGTCGTCGACGGCAGCCCCACCGCAGTGCCAATCCTCAACTGGCAGGCCACCGTGCGCGGCAATAACCCGACTCCGGCCGCCGGCCTGGGACCGAACAGCCCCGTCGGCTTGAACTACAACTACCTCGGGCCGGTGCGGAGCATCGACTTCTACGGGACGAGCCACTCGTTCTTCCTCGAGCAGCAGGTCGGCGAAAATCTCTTCGCCGAGCTCGGCTATTTCAAAAACACATTCGACAACACCTGGGTGCGCGACCCCAGCGGCGGCACCATGCTCACCGTCGATGCCAACCGTCTCCTGCCCAATGGCGCGCCGAACCCCAACGCCGGCCAGATCTACACCGAAGGTGCGATCCGGCCGCAGGTGCAGGAGCGGTTTGCCGAGGAACTGCGGCTTTCGCTCTCCTACAAGCTCGACCTCACGCGACGCTCGCGCTGGCTCGGCGAGCACCGGCTCGGCCTGCTCGCGAGCCACCGGCGCGACGACTTCGCCTTCGACGACATGCAGGAGGTCAACACGACGCCACTGCCGGGCTACAACAGCCGCCTCGACAACGCGCAGAACCTCATCATCCGGCGAACCTATCTCTTCCAGGGCCGGAGCAACGTGTGGCTTGGCGCGGACAAATGGGACGAGATTCCGCTCATCCGCTCTGGCGGCATCAACTCGGCCTTCTTGCCCGTGCAGCGGATTCAGCACACCAAAACGCTGGTGGATTCGCAGGTGTTCGGCACGCAGAGCTACCTCCTCGACCGCCGCCTAGTGATCACCGGTGGCGTGCGGCGCGACAGGAACCGCGGCTACGCGCCCGATCCGGTTGTCGCTGTGAAGGATGCTCGCGGTGTATTTCCCTCGTGGCGCACTGTGCCGCTCACGTCGAAGCCGACGAGCGACCACACCGGCAACACCTACACGTTTGGAGCGGTCGCGCACATTTACCGTGGTCTGAGTCTTTTTTACAGTCGCTCGGAATCGCAGGATGTCGCCGACCCGCGGCCGAGTTGGTTCGGCGACGCACTGCCCGTGCCGCAGGGCTTCGGGCGCGACTTCGGCGTGCGCGTCACGGCCTTCGACCAGCGCCTCACCGCCTCGCTCGCTCGCTTCCGTAGCGGCCAGAATTACCAGCAGAACAACTCGATGACCGGGCTACTTCCGCGCGTCATCGACATCGGCGCCACTCTCGGCCGCAGCGAGGTCAATCCGCCGGCCAACGGAACCGATTCGCAGGACCTCGACTGCGAAGGCTACGAGTTCGAGCTGGTCTGCAACCCCGTGCGCAATTGGCGCATCGCCATGAACGCCAGCCGCAATTCGGCCATCACGACCAACATCGTGCCGCGCACCGCCCGCTTCCTCGCCGAGCGCGTGTTTCCGCTCGAAGCCACTTTCGGCGCGCGGCTCATGCCCAACGGCCAGAGCCTCACCCAGGAGATTGCGACGCTCCGCACCTCGCTCCTGAACAACCGCGATGCCCAGACCGGTTCGCAGGCTGCCGAGTTGCGTGAGTGGACCGGCAACTTCGTGACGAACTACACGTTCGCCTCCGGTTTCCTCAAAGGGGCGTCGATCGGCGGCTACGCGCAGTATCGCGGCCCGTCGTCGCTCGGCGCGACGATCGATCCGGCCACGGGTCGCCTCGACCAAACCCGCATCGTCGAGGGCAACGACATCTGGCTGCTCGGGCTCAATGTCGGCTACGAGCGCAAGCTCGGGAACCGCCTGCGCTGGGACGTGCGCCTCGGCCTCGCCAACCTCCTCGACAACACCGAACTCATCGAGAAGGCCGCCAACGCCACCACCGGGCGCGTCGTCACTTGGGGCGTGCAGGCACCGCGCACCTGGATGTTGCGCTCCGGCCTTTCTTTCTGAGTCATGCGCGGCGCGAGCTTACTCCGGTTCGTGGGCGCGGCTCTCACCCTGGCCGTCCCGGCGGTTCCGGCCGCGCCTGCCTCGCGGCCGAATATCGTGATCTTTATCGCGGACGATCTGTCGTGGCATGACGTCGCATGTTTCGGTGGCCCCACGGATGCCAAGACCCCGCACCTCGACCGGCTCGCCCGCGAAGGCATGAAGTTTACGGGCTTCTATTCGCCGGCCTCCGTTTGTTCGCCCACCCGGCAAGCCTTGCTCACCGGACTCTATCCCGTCCGCAGCGGGGCCTATCCCAATCACGCGGTCGTGCGCGCTGGCGTGCGCTCGTTGCCGCACCACCTCAAGCCGCTCGGCTACCGCACGGCCAGCTTCGGCAAGACGCACTACGGCCCCGCGGCGGCTTTTCCTTTCGACTTAAAGGTAGCCATGACGAGCGGCGGAGCCGCCGCTCCCGCCTCCGAAACCAAAGCCGGTGGAGAAGATGCCGAAGGCGGATTCTTGGATTTCCCCGCTTTGGAACGATTCATCGCGGCCGACTCTAGGCAGCCGTTCTGCGCTTACCTCGCTTCGCACGAGCCGCACGGCCCGTGGAATCAGGGGAACTCGGCCGCCTACGATCCCGCGAAGCTCACCATCCCGCCCTACCTCGTGGATACGCCCGAGACGCGCCAAGCCCTCTCGGCCTACTACGCCGAGGTTTCGATGCTCGACGAGCAAGTCGGCACCGTCATGAGGGCCTTGGAAAAAGCCGGGCAAGCCGACAACACGCTCTTCCTATTTTTCAGCGAACAGGGCAGCGGCGTGCCGCACGCGAAGTGGACGCTCTACAATCCTGGCATTCGCGTCGCCGCCATCGCGCGCTGGCCCGCCCGCATCAAAGCAGGCGGCGAAAATCCAGCCCTCGTTCAATACGTGGATGTCCTCCCCACGCTCATCGAAGCGGCGGGCGGCGATCTCGCCAAGGCCGACCCGGGCTGCCCGGATACTGCCGGGAACCGCGGTTTCGACGGCCGCAGTTTCCTCGCTCTCCTCCTCGGCCAGTCCACCCGCCATCGCGATCACGTCTTCGCCCAGCACACTACCCGCGGCATTATCCAAGGCTCGGAAGCCTATGCCTCCCGCGCCGTGTTTGACGGTCGCTGGAAGCTCATCGCGAACCTCCATGCCGGCGAGGGATTCAGCAATGTCATCGTCAACGCGCCGATCCTGCAATCGTGGCGCAGACTCGGACAGCGGGGCGACGCCTTCGCCGCCGAGCAGGCCGCGCGCTACGTCAAGCGACCGCCCCTCGAACTCTACGACCTGCAGACCGACCCATGGGAACTCTCCAACGTCGCCGCCCGGTTGGAAAACTCCGCCGTCCTCGCCACCCTCCGAGCCCGCCTCGACGCGTGGATGAAGCAGCAGGGCGACGCCGGCGACGCGACCGAGCGCCAAGCCTTGGATCACCAGGCGGGCAACCGCGCCGCCGGTAAGGAGAAAAAATCCAAGAAGTAACCCGCATGCCATGCAGCCAAAAAACTTCTCCCGCTCGCCTTCCTCCTGATCGGATCCGTTCTCGGCCGCGCCGCCGCATGCGGATAAATCTGCGCCAGTTTGAGCGCTGAATTGCCGCGGCGTCGCGCCGCCGCACATTCCGCGCTTGATCCGCTTGCCGCCGCACTGCGCCTCCTCTGCTCCTCGCAGCCATCCGCATGAGGCCATTCCAGAATACCGTGGATCCATTTCACGGAAACTCCGCGAGGTAGCGCTTGCCGTCATTCAATTTCACCGTCGGCGCTCCCGCCTGCACCGCCGCATAAGGACCAGCCGAATGGGGTCAGGCGTTGGGGTTTGGGGTCGAGAGGTGAATACGTCGGAGGATTGCGGCACGCCCTGAAACGTGCGCGTAAGAAATGCCGGCCCGCGCGGCCTCAGCTTTTCATCATCCAATGAGTTTGATTCGACCAAGGCCGCACCTACGCTTCACTCACGATGCAAACTCTCACGTCTCCGCATATCTGGCTGGATGACCGCGGAACCGCTTGGGTCGATGACACCAATACCAAAGTGCGCGAAATCGCTTTGGATGTGATCGCGCACGGCTGGAGTCCTAAAGAAATCCACCTTCAGCATCCTCATCTTTCGCTGGCTCAAATCCATGCCGCGCTGGGCTTCTACTACGACCACAAGCCCGAACTTGATGCGGAAATCGAGACGGCGCTGCGAGGCGCCGAGGCCTTGCGCACGCAAATGGGCGAGTCGCCAATCCGCCAACGCTTGGCCACCCTACGCCGGCCGGCATGAGCGTCGCACTCTACATGGATGTGCATGTGCCGTATCCGGTCACAAGCGCACTCTTGGCGCGAGGGGTGGACGTCCTGACCGCACAATGGAATGACACCACGCGATTGCCGGACCCTGAGTTGATCGATCGGGCGAGTGCATTGGGCCGGGTTCTCGTGAGTCAGGACGAGGACTTGCTGGCACAGGCGGCCCAGCGGCAACGCGCAGGCCTCGAGTTCGCCGGTTTGATCTACGCCCATCAGCGATCAATCACGACGGCCAGGTTCATCGACGACCTCGAACTGATCGCTCTCGGTGTCAGCCCCTCGGAAATGATAAATCGAGGGGAATTTCTCCCGCTTTAGCCAGACTCACGCGGGCATCGGCTCGTCGTCAAAGGCACCGGGTCGGACTCGGAAATCGGCCCCCTCCACTGGGCGAGGGACAGCCGATCGGGTCTGGCTTGGGCGTTTGGGGTTAAGCGGTGAACTCGACCGAACCTGCGACAAGACGGCCCAGCAACCCACTTGCGCCACCTCGCTGCGCGCGACGACAAAGCCCGCGCCGCCACGGCGTATTGTCAGGCGACGAAGTGC
Source organism: uncultured Opitutia bacterium (assembly GCA_903948415.1). Taxonomy (GTDB): domain Bacteria; phylum Verrucomicrobiota; class Verrucomicrobiia; order Opitutales; family Opitutaceae; genus GAS368. The sequence goes on from CAJAYO010000630.1 coordinate 6,079, forward strand.
TGCCTCAGCTACGAGCGCAGCTTGCTCCGGCCACTGCTGCCGCACGCGGATAAATCTGCGCCAGTTTGAGCGACGGAGTAGCCACCTCGTTCGACCGCATCGCCGCACACCACTCCGCGCTTGATCCTCCCGCCGCCGCTGTACTCGCGTTCGTCGCCCTCCGTCTCTCGCGCCCGTCCGCGCTTCTCGCTCCCTCCCTCGCGACCACTCTTTCCCCCACACCAGCCGCCGGCCCGCGCCAGCTCACGCTCTCCGACGGCACCGTCGTCCGGCTCAACACCGGTGGCCAAGTCATCGAACAGTTCACCGCTGCCGAACGCCGCGTGCTCCTCGCCCGCGGCGAAGCCCATTTCGCCGTCACCCAAAACCCCGCCCGCCCCTTCGTCGTCCGCGCCGGCAACGTCGATGTCCGCGCCGTCGGCACCGCCTTCAACGTCAATCTCCAGTCCGCCGCCGTCGACGTCCTCGTCACCGAAGGCAAAGTGTCCGTCTCCGAGGTGGAGCGCGTTGACCCCAACGCGCTTCAGCGTCTTGCGGTCAAGCCGCTCCACCTCGTGGCCAACGAGCGCGCCGTCGTCTCCCTCGTCTCAATCTCATCCCTCACGGTGGAACCCGCCGTCGTCGTCACCACCGCCAACCCCGACAACCTCGCCCGCGCCCTCGCGTGGCAGGCGCCGCTGCTGCGCCTCGGCGGCTCGCCGCTCGCCGAGCTCGTTCTCGAATTCCCGCGCCGCTCCGGCCAGCGCGTCATCCTCGCCGATCCCGCCCCCGCGTCGCTCCGCGTCGGCGGCCGCTTCCGCGCCGACGCCCTCGCCGGCTTCACCCACCTGCTCGCCACGACCCTCCATCTCGAAGTCGACCGCGCCGCCGACGGCACCCTCGTGCGGCGGCAAAAAGCCGGAACACGATAGCGGGAATCGCCGATCGCCGCGCCCTCCCCGCGCCGGCGGCCTCCGGGCCGATCCAGCAACCTCATTCACGTTACCCCGCAGCCGCCAGGTCGGTCGGCTTTACCGCCTCTGCGTGACGCCGCCACAGATCCCCTTTTCCGCGCGGCCGGCCGCCCACCTCCGTCGGGCCGGGACCTCGCCCCGCGCGTTCGCCCTCCCGGCGGCGGACGCCGGAGTGACGCTGGAGACGTTTTCCGATCCGGGCGGCGCACAACCCCTCTCTCGAATCGAAGGCGTGCGCAGTGGGGCGACCCACCCCGTGCAAGGCCCGTTCGCCCCCCGCGACGCGCTCGCACGACGGGTCGCCCGCACCGCGCTGAGGGTTGACCTCGAGGAAAAAACCGGGCCTTCGTCATCCGGCGCGAACCCACGTCGCGCAAAATAACGGCCGCGCCGAAACCGACCACCCCAGCAAAGCCCCACGCTATGAAGACCTCACCCCGCACGCTGCTCGCCGCCTTGACCGGCATTTTGTTCGCACCGCTACTCGCCGCACAAAACGCGGCCTCCGCCAATCCCTCGCCGCCGAAGCCGGAAACGGTGATCGAGCTTTCCCCGTTCGTCACGACGGCCGCCGCGGACCGTGGCTACGCCGCCACCTCCTCGCTCGCCGGCACGCGCATCCGCACGGATCTGAGAGACATCGCGAATTCGATTTCCGTCGTCACCTCCGACTTCATGAAGGACGTGAACGCGACCGACAGCGCGAGCCTCCTCGTCTATACGGCCAACACCGAGACCGCCGGTTCCGGCGGCAACTATTCCGGCAGCGCCCTCAGCGGCACTTTTATCGACCATGTGGGCCCCGCCCGCGCCCCGCAGAACAACTCGCGCGTGCGCGGCCTCGCCCGCGCCGACCTGACGCGCGACTACTTTCCCACCACCACGGTGTTTGACAGCTACAACACCGAGCGCGTCGAGATCAGCCGCGGCCCCAACGCCACCCTCTTCGGCCTCGGCAGTCCCGGCGGCATCATCAACAACCAGCTCATCCGCCCCTCGATGAAGAACAAGAATAGCGTCGAGTTCGGGATGGGCTCGTTTGGCACCCAGCGCGCTGCGGCCGATTTCGACCGCGTCCTGATCCCCGGCAAGCTCGCCCTGCGCGTCGCCCTGCTGGACGAGAACACTAAGTTTCAGCAGAACTACTCGCACGAAAAGGACCGGCGCATCTTTGCCACCGCCCACTACTCGCCGTTCCAGGACGGCACGCTCCGGGCGAGCTTCGAACAGGGCAACATCGACGCCAACCGCCCGCGCAGCAATTCCCCGCGCGACACCCTCACGAAATGGTTCTCCGCGCCCTTCAACAAAGTCACCCACAGCCCCGGCACCATCGATTTCAACCAGATCAACCGCGACCTCGTGCGCGCCCCCGGCGAATGGTTTGCCCAGCCCGCCGTCGTCTATGCGGGCCCCAACGCCGCCGCCCCGACCTTGCTCCAGCTGGCCTGGTATACCCTGGTGGGCCGGCCCGTCAGCGCCACCAACGCCGCCGCGTTTCAAGCCAACATGGTCTCCATCACCATCGGCAGCCAATACTATCCCTCCGCCACCGCCGCCGCGCAGGGCGTCAAGTTTGGCTCCTTCTACCTCGATGACGAGATCGGTGACCCCTCGATCTTCGACTGGCGCAACCAACTCCTCGACGGCCCCAACAAACGCGAGTGGGAGGACTTTCAGGTCGCCAACGTCAGCTACGACCAGCTCTGGAAACACCCGCTCGGCACTCTGGGATTCGAGGCCGCCCTCAGCCGCGAAAACCACTGGCGCAACTTCTACGATCTGTTCGCCGCCGGCCGGGGCTACACCATCAACATCGACATCAATACCACGCTCCCTTGGGGCGCGCCCAATCCGAACTTCGGCCGGCCGTTCATGGCCAGCAACGGCACCCGCTCCGCCACCGGCGAGGAACGCAGCTCCGATCGGCTCACCGCCTTTCTTGAGCTTGATTTCGCCCGCCGGACGGAGCGCCTGCAATGGCTCGGCCGACACAACTTCACCGGCTTTGCCAACCGCTTCACCTACGACGAAAAGAATTTCTCCGGCAGCAACCGCACCGACCTCGGCTGGGTCCTCCAGGCCCGCTCCGCCGTTAACCCCGCCACCGCGCGCGATGACATCAATTCCGACGATGGCCAGCTCCGCACCGTCGTCTATCTCGGCCCCAGCCTCGCCACCGCCGCCACTGCCCAGGGCGCTCAAATCCAAGGCATCCAGACCGAGTTGAACCCCACCAGCGTCACCGGCTGGGCCTGGGACCGCGCGAGCAACACCTTCATCACCCGCCCCGTCGGAGTCTCGCGCGTGATGGACGACGATGTCTTCTACCGGCAGTCCTCCGGCGGCTCGCTCGCCCGCCAGATCATCGACTCCCGCTCCGCTGTCCACCAAGGCCGCTGGCTCAAGGGCGAATGGCTTGTCAGCACCCTCGGCTGGCGCAAGGACCGGGTAAAATCTTACCGCAAGAACGCCGACAACGACGTCCGCGACCAGTATAACTTTATCGACCGCGCCAGCCCCAACTTCGTGCTGCCCGCCGTTCCTGGCTCCGTCTTCGAACAGGCGATCTGGAGCCACGGCTTCGTCCTGCACCGCCCGCCGTTCCTGAAATTCCTGCGCGGTGTCGATTTCTCGGTCTTCTCCAGCACATCGGAAAACTTTCAGCCGTCCGATGCCCGCATCGACATCTTCGGCAAACCCATCGAGCCGCCGGGCGGCACCACCCGCGACCGCGGTTTCACCTTGGGCTTCCTCGGCGGCAAGCTTCAGACCCGGTTCAATTGGTTTGAAACCGAATCCGTCCGCGCCACCGACACCTATCCCGGCTTCCTGACCGAGACCGATGCCCGCATCGTGCGCTACAACACTCCCGCCGCCCTCGCCGCCGCCGGCTTCAAGGGCCCCCCGCAGTTCCTCAAGACCCTCATCAATTGGCAGGAGTTCAGCGGTCAACCCACCGGCTCGGCCCCGAGCGGCGTCAACGTCACCTACGCCACCCCCGGCAATGTGCGCGACACGACCAGCACCGCCTCCAAGGGCTTTGAGTTCGAGGCCACCTACAACCCCACCAACCAATGGCGCATGGCGTTCAACGTCAGCCAGCAGCAGGCCAGCCAGGCCGACATCGCGCCGGCCACCCAGGAATATCTCAAACTGCGGATCGCCGAGTGGACGACGGGCGCCACGTCCAACCTTGTCTCCGACGAGTCCGGCCAGCCCGTGCGTATCCGCGTCTATGACACCCTGCTGAACGCCCTCAACGGCAAGCTGGCCCGGAGCGGTCAGAACGTCTCCGAGTTGCGGGAATGGCGCGCCAACGTCGTCGCCAACTACACGTTCGCCCGCGATTCGCGCCTCCGCGGCTGGAGCGCCGGCTCCGGCCTCCGCTGGCAGGACAAGGTCGGCATCGGCTACCCCATCGTCGCCGCCACCCTCGACGGCAAGACCGTCAATGTGCCCGACCTCAACCGTCCCCACTTCGGGCCCGCGGAATTCGCCGTCGATGGCTGGATCGGCTACACCCGCAAAGTCTGGCACAACCGGATCAACTGGCGCGTCCAACTCAACGTCCGCAATCTCCTCGACGACGACAAACTCATCCCCGCCGCCGCGCAGCCCGACGGCTCGATTGCTTCGTGGTTCGCGCCCCAGGGCCGCACCTACATGCTGCGCTCGACGTTCGAGTTCTGAGCCGCCGTTGCCGCCAACCCTCCCAGCCCCCTCGGCCCAAACGCACCGCGGGCGCCGCGCCGGCGCTCGCCCGTCGCGTGAGTTCCGAAAACAACTTTGCCTCGCGCTGAGGCGCCGGTCGCACCGGGGCAACCGCGGTCTGGGCGCAGCGGCGCAACGCGTCCCCCGCCACGATCGCGTCGTCGCCGGCCGCGCAGACTCGGGCTGTTATCCCGACGTCGACGGCGCGCCGGCAGAAGCCTCTTGTTCGCGCGGCCGCCCGCCCACCTCCGTCGGGCCGGGATCTCGCGCCGCCCGGGCGCCCTCCCGGCGGCGGCCGCCGCAGTGACGCTGGAGACGTTTTCCGATCAGGGCGGCGCCCACAGCGTCTCTCGGATCGAAGCCGTCCGCGGTGTGGCGACCCGGCCCGTATCGGGCGTGTTCGCCGTCCGCGACGCGCTCGAGCGACGGGTCGCCCGCACCGCGCTGAAAAGCACTCACGATCGCGACCAACCGCTGGCGGGGTGAGCATCGGTACATGGGCGGCCTCCAGGCAGTCAGCCGGCAAGTCAGCGTCTGGCACCACCAACCCGAACCCGCCCTCGCCCATCAAATGCGCCGGACGACCAACTCCCCAGCCTCACATTATTTCGACGCGCTATCTCGGCCCTGCGGCAATTTGCGCAGAATAAAAACTCACCGATTGACAGCGAGCGTCCGGAGCTCTGTCTCTTCGCCTCGTGACTGCCCCGACGGCCGTCCGATAATTCGCCGGTGCAGAGCCAACATCGGACAAGTTGTCGCGAATTCCCGTTCGTTTCCGAGCATTCCCCCACTGCCCGTTTGCCTGCTTCTTCAGAACGACCGGTTCTTACCCATGAACACTTTTACAATGCTGATTCTTGCGAGTTGGGTCAGCTCGAGCGGCCTCGCGCCGCAGCCCCCGAACACGTGACGCCCGATTCCACCCTTGCGGCCCCCACAGTCGCCGTCCTTGCGGCGGCCGGCATCGACCGCGCGCTGCTGGAGGAGCTGTTCGATCACACGCCGGACATCGCCTTTTTCATCAAAGACGCCGCCGGCCGCTACACCACCGTGAACCATTCGTTGGTGGAACGCCACGGTCTGCAAAGCAAGGCGGAGATGCTTGGGCGACGCCCCGCCGACGTGTGCGTGGGCAGCTTCGGACGCATCCCGACCGAACAGGATGCAACCGTGCTGCGCACCGGGCACCCCATCGTCGAGCACCTCGAACTCCACTGGCTGCAGCCCCACCGCCCGGTCTGGTGTCTTACGACCAAACTGCCGCTGCGCGATGCGGAGGGAAAGATCTGCGGCCTGATCGGCCTCTCCAAAGACGTGCGCGCGCCGATTTCGCCGCGGGAGATCCAGCCGGAAATCGCCGCGGCCCTCCTGCACTTGGAAAACCACTACGCGGAGCCCATCTCGCCTTCCCGGCTCGCCCGCCTCGCGCGGGTGCCGCCGGCGAGGTTCGGACGCGCCGTCAAGCGGATCTTCGGCCTCACTCCCGTCCAGTTGATCGCCAAGACGCGCATCGCCGCCGCCTCGCTGGCCCTCCGCGATACGCCTCGCGCCGTCGCCGAAATCGCGCACGCGTGCGGCTTCGCCGATCACAGCGCCTTCACGCGGGCGTTCCGCACGGCCACGGGCGTCACGCCGACCGAGTTTCGCCAGATGCACCGCACCGCCCAAGCCCGCGGCAAGCCGGACGCCGTCCGCAAGACCGCGCGTCGCCGTTGACGTGCGCCGTCCGCGCCTGCTCGGGCGCGAGCGGGTGCGCCCCGGCGGCGGTTGTGCCGACTTCGCCAGTTTCGCGCGTTTCCCCGTCAAGACGCTGCGACGCCGACCTGATAGACTCGTACGCTTCCAATTTTACCCCTTCCGATTCCCGATGAACCCAGGAACAGACAGCCGGCCCACTGGCGAGCCCGGTTTCCGTGCCGCAACGCACCAGGGCGCGCGGCGCGCCGGGTCTGAGCGCGGTCGCATGGCCGCTTCCCAGGCACCTCGCCTCGGCATCCCCCCGAAGTGGGATGTCCTCGGTGGTCCCGCGGGGGAAATCTCCCAGAAATAAATCCTGTTTCCGCCCCCTCATTCTCGCCCAAAAACGCCATGATCAGACCCTCTTTTCCTTCCCTCGTCGCAGCCATGGTCGGACGCTTGGCTGCCCCGCCCGCCGCCCCGCTGCCCCCCACCCCACCCTTCCCCCGGCGGACGCTGGGGCGCGCCTTCGCGCTCGGCACGTCCTGTCTTTGCCTCAGCCTGCCCGCCCGCGCGCAAGTCGCGCCTCCACCTGCGACTGCGCCCGCCGCTGGTGACCCGATCAAGCTCTCCGTCTTCGAAGTCTCCTCCGAGAAGGACACCGGTTACGCCGCCTCCACCGCGATGACCGGCACCCGCACCAACGAGTTGCTCGAGAACCTCCCCAACTCGATCTCGGTCATGACGCAGGAGCTCCTCCAGGACCTCGCCCTCAACAATTACTTCGACGCCGTCGACTTCGGGATGAGCACCGAGAACCAATTCAACGACCAAGGCACCATCGGCGCCGTCGTCGGTAACCGCAGCGGCAATCAGGTTAACATCCGCGGCCTCG
>CAJAYO010000631.1 GCA_903948415.1 uncultured Opitutia bacterium
CGCAGGCCCGCATGGCGCTCTCGTATGAGAAAAAGCTGCACGAGCTCGCGACGCTGCGGATGGCGGGGCTCGGGGAGGTGGCCTACACCAAATCGCGCAGCCAGATCCTCCAGCAATACTGGATGAAGGGTACGGCGCTCACGAGCGGCGGGGCGTTCAATGCGACACCCGAGAATGCGTCCAATCAGGCGTTCCAGCGCTTCTACCTCAAAGACCTCAGCGTGCTCAACGATCCGAACTTCCGGATTCCGGCGCCGATCGATTTGTCCGGCGCGACGAAGTTCCAGGATCCCGCCACGGGCGTGGTGCGCGACATCTACATGCAGGAGTTCAACCGGGCGCAGGGGAACATCGGTTTCGTCGACCGTGACACCGGCGCCTACATGGGCGTGGTGCAGGCGTTTCTCTTGAAGAACCGGCTCGTGGGCACCTACGGCTATCGCAAGGACCGCTTGAAGAGTTGGAACGGCCTCGCCTACCGCAATCCGGAGTCCGAAGCGATTGCGCTCAACAGCGGCGTCTGGTTGCCCGCCGATCCCCGGACCTCGAAGCCGAGCGCCTTCTCGGGCCAAACCCAGACGCTGGGCGGAGTGTTGCACGTCACCTCATGGCTGTCGGGGTTCTACAACACGTCGAACAGCCTCAGCACCCCCGGCACAAACTTCATCACGCCCGCCAATCCGGAAAACGCGACCATCGCCGATTATGTGAAGGCGCCCTCGGGCAAAACCAATGACTACGGGGTGAAAGTCAGCTTCCTCAAAAATCGACTCTATTTCACCGCGACGAAGTTCCATACCATCTCCAAGAACGAGTTTGGCTTCTCGGGCTTCAACAAGACCAACGTCGTCAATATCTGGAATGCGATCGGTAACTCGGGCGCATTGGACGCCGCGGGCTCGGCCCTGGCTCTGCGGCAGGGCCAGATCATGAACCAGGTGCAGGGCTACATGCAGAATGCCGAGAGCCGCGGCCATGAATTCGAGCTCGTCGGCCAGCCGCTCCCGAATTGGTCCGTGTCGATCAACTACTCCAAGAACGATACCCGCCGCAGCACTATGGCCACGGAATACCGGGCCTACATCGACAGCTACAAACCCGAGTGGCTGAAGTATCGCGATTTCTCCCTCACGCAAACGGCCGCGCCGGGCGTCGAGCGGGCGGCGAATTTCTCCGATTGGCGGACTCCCGCCGAAGTGCTCACGACGGGTGACGTCACAATCAACACGGACAGCATCAACGAGGCGATCGCCGATGCCGAGGCCCTCTTCTTCGAAAATCCCTATACCTTCGAGGGAAAGCGTTTCGTCGGCGATCCGCTGCACAATTTCAATCTGCGCACGCGCTACGAATTCAAGGAAGGCGGGCTCAAGGGTCTGACGCTCGGCGCGGGCACCCGTATTCGCAAAGGCCGGATCGCCGGGGCGCGCTCCGACTACACCTACACGCCGGGCAGCACGTTGACCGATACGTGGAACGGCCGCATCTCGGACCGCGTGACGATGGTCGAGGCGAAGGACCAAGGCGTTTACGATTTCCAACTCGGCTACAGCCGCAGCCTCACGGCACGGAAGATCCGGTGGAGCATTCAACTCAACGTCAACAATGTCACCAACCAGCGTGAACTCGTCGTGAACAACATCAACCCGCGCACGTTGGTGCCGCTCACCTACCGCTACCAGGATCCGCGGCAGTATATTCTGACGAACACGTTTTCGTTTTGAAGCGGCGTCCGGTCCGCAGGCCGGGCCCGACGCGGCGTTTGTGGCCGGTCTTGCGACGGCGCCGGAGACGGTTGTGATGCCACCATGAAATTTGGGTTTGCCGCGCTCTGCTGGCTCTCGATCGGGCTCACGACAGCGATTCAGACCGCGCGGGGGGCCGGCGAGGTGGGCGCGTGGAACGTGCGTGACCTGGCGCAGGCGCCCGCCACGCAGCCGGCGGACGAGTGGGCGCACGAGGGCGTGCAGGCGTGGTTTTTCGACGGGCCGGAATTCGCGGGGAAGCCGACGCGGGTGTTCGCCTACGTTGGACTGCCGACGGTGGCAGCGGGTGAGAAGGTGCCCGGCATGGTGCTTGTGCATGGCGGCGGCGGCACGGCGTTTCCCGAGTGGGTGAAGCTCTGGACGGCGCGCGGCTATGCGGCGATCGCGCTCGATACGGGCGGCAATGTGCCGGCGAAAAACAAAGCCGGCCGGGAGCGGCACGCGTGGGCCGGACCGGTGGATGGGGGCGCGAGCCTTGCGCTCGGCGACAAACCGCCGCGCGACCAGTGGATGTATCACGCCGTCGCGAATATCATGCGGGCGCACTCGCTGCTGGCCGCGCAGCCGGGCGTGGATGCGCGGC
>CAJAYO010000632.1 GCA_903948415.1 uncultured Opitutia bacterium
GGCCGCTACATAGAAATCAACACTGCGGCCGAACACCGCGCATTTTTTGACGACATCAAGCGCCGCGGACGCGCCCGTTTGAGCGCCAAGTTAAAAAAGAGCGCCTGAGTCATGGCTCAGCTGCGTTATTCGGAGCTTAGCCGCACTGACCTCGAACTCATCTGGGAAACGATCGCCGCCGATAGTCCCCGCTCCGCCGCTGCGGTCCTCGAACGAATCCACGAGAAGATTGAATCCCTGCGGACGCAGCCACTGTTCGGCCATCGTCATCGCTTCTTGCCCCATCCAGTCCGCTGCCTGAACTGCGACGGCTATCTGATCCTCTATCGCTACTCCACCCATCTCGTGAGGGTCGACCGCATCATTCACCACTCGCGCAACCTGTCCGAACTCGACCTCTCCCCATGACCACTCGCTCTCGCACCCGCCTCCATCTGACCGCCGCCCTTTTCTTAGCCGCCCTCACCCTCGCGCCCGTCGTCGCCTCCACCGCCTCCGCCGCCGACCCCGCCCTCCGCGACGCCGTCGCGAAAAAAATCGCCGCCGAGTATCCGTCGCTTGAGGCCATCTACCAAGATCTCCACGCCCACCCCGAGCTCTCCTTCATGGAGACGCGCACCGCCGCCCTCGTTGCGAAAGAACTCCGCTCGCTCGGCTTCGAAGTCACCGAAAAGGTCGGCAACACCGGCGTGGTCGCCGTCCTTAAAAACGGCCCGGGCAAAACCGTCCTCATCCGCGAGGACATGGATGCCCTCCCGCTCCTCGAAAAAACCGGCGTGCCCTACGCCAGCAAAGCCCTCGTGAAAGACCTCGCCGGCAAAGATTCGCCCGCGATGCACGCCTGCGCCCACGACAGCCATGTCACCTCCCTCCTCGGCACCGCGCGCGTGCTCACCTCCTTCCGCGACCGTTGGTCCGGCACGCTGATCCTCATCGCCCAACCCGCCGAAGAGATCGGCGCCGGCGCCCTCGCGATGCTCACCGACGGCCTCTTCACCCGTTTTCCCGTGCCCGACTACGTCATCGGCATGCACGTCTGGGCCGGCCTCCCCGCCGGCACCGTCGCCTACGTCCCCGGCCCCGTCACCGCCAACGTCGACTCCATCGACATCCTCGTCCGCGGCGTCGGCGGCCACGGCTCGCGCCCGCACACCACCAAAGACCCCGTCGTCCTCGCCAGTGAGATCGTCCTCGCCCTCCAAACCATCGTCAGCCGCGAACTCGAACCCGGCACGCCCGCCGTCGTCACCGTCGGCACCTTCCACGGCGGCACCAAACGCAACATCATCTCCGACGAGGTGAAACTCGAACTCACCCTCCGCTCTTACGACGACGCCGTCGCCGCCCACCTCATCGCCTCGATCAAACGCATCGCCGAAAACCTCGCCCGCGCCGCCGGCGTCCCCGCCGACCGCCTCCCCCTCGTCACCGCCGCCGAGACCAACACGCCCGTCTGCGCCAACAACCCCGCCCTCACGCAGCGTCTCGTCGGCGTCTGGAACGACTGGCTCGGCGAAGCCAACGTCACGCTCGGCCAACCCCTCACCGTCGGCGAAGATTTCGCCCGTTATGGCCGGACCACCCACCGCGTGCCGATCTGCCTCTGGCTCGTCGGCGCCACCGCACCCGCCGAGATCGCCACCGCCCACCGCACGGGCGCCGTCCTCGCCTCCAACCACTCGCCGCTCTTCGCCCCGGTCCCCGAACCCACGCTGAAGGGCGCCATCACCTCGCTCAGCGCCGCCGCCCTCGACCTGCTCGCGAAAAAATAGCCCGCCTCCCGTGCAACCAACCGGGGACACGCCCGCCCGTTCCTGCCTCGCCGGCACGGGCGTACGTAAAGCTGCCCGCTGAATAAACGCGCAAAGTGCTGGCGATTGTGATTGGTCTTCCCTCGTCGCAGACCCGTTCCACTCATGTCCCAACGTCGCCAACCCGGGTTCACCCTCGTCGAAATTATGATTGTCGTCGTGATTATCGGCATTTTGGCCGCCCTCGCGATCCCCGGTTTCCAGAAAATGCGCGTCGCTTCGCAGGACAAAGCGGTACTCAACAACGCCCGCCAACTCGCCTCGGCCGCGGAACAGTATTATCATGAAAGCGGCGTCGACTACGTCGATGTCGTCGACCTCGTCGGACCGACCCGCTATGTGAAGGCCCTCAACTCCGTCGCTAACGAGATCTACCCGACAACCCTCTATGCGGCGACCCCGATCACGATCGCCGGCGTCGCCGGCGCGCGGACGATCACCTACAGTCCCTGATCCGCGGACCCGCGGAATCTCCCGCCCTTCACCGGTCACA